>NZ_NFLY01000048.1:0-20724 GCF_002161155.1 Massilimicrobiota sp. An105 | reverse complement strand
ATTGAAAATTCTATCAATATAGCCAAAATATTCTTTTATATTTTAAAATTAAAAAGTCGATAGATGTCTTAATAGATTTCTATCGGCTTATAGCTTCTTAAATTGACGACATTGGATCATATATAACTCTTTTCAAATATAATCATAGACGCTTAAAGACGAAAGGACGATATGCATATGAAAATCAAAGAAGTCGAAAAATTATTACAAATCAATTCTCAAACAATACGCTATTATGAAAAATTAGGTTTTTTAAAGCCAAAAAGGGATGAAAATGGTTATAGAAATTATACACAGGAAGATGTCCAGATATTAAGAAAAATACATTTTTTAAGAGATTTAGATATTCCTCTAGAAATGATTCAAACAATTCTTCTAAATCCAGATCAATTTCAAAATATACTAAATAAACATTTAAAATTTTTACAAGCAAAGATTGAAAATCTAGAAGAAGTTCAACAGAAATGTTTTCATTTAAATCAAAAAAACATTCCCTTGTTAGATGCAATTATTGATGGAGAATTTCAAAATCAGCCTGCTCATTCACATGATGAAATTAAATCAATTATTCATAAAGCATCTGAATTTATAAAGCCCTACCCTGTTGTCACATTAGGAAGAAAAACAACCCCTTTTCAATTTCTAAAAGAAATCATATTCATATTTATTTCTACAACTTTGATCACTATGAGCTTTCTTTTATATTTTATCAATACTCATACAATGACTCATATACATTGGGGTTTATATTTATTGAGTGTTATCCTCCTGACAATTATTTTCATATTCATATTATTTCATGAAAAATACTATGAATTTGGAATTGTCGATTTCTATATATTTGACAGCTATAAAATGAAGGCAAAGAGTATAAAAGCAGTATTAGAAAACACAACCCATGAAATAGCCAGACATTATTTATACAAAGATATTTGCAATGTTAAAATCCATGTTGAAAAAAAGATTGGTGGCATTGGTTTTGGACCTGTGACATATTATAATATTATCTATCAATTTCATATGCGAGATGGGAATCATTTTCAAATAAATAGTTCCTTATATCAGGAAACATCGCAGGATAGAAAATCTGTTTATGAGATATTAGATTATCATCATGTTAAAATTATTGATGAACAGAATTTAAAACAGTTCTTTTTACAAAAAAATCTATCTATTTATGAATATTTAGAAAAAAGATGCACATGATTGCATCTTTTTGACTCTTATATATCTTCAAAATATTTTGTCATGACATCATCTTTGTATTTAAAAAAGTATTTTTCTACACCTTTTACGAAAAAGTCACGACGTTTCTCCACTTGCTGATCATCTTCCTCTTTCCATACCTTCGCTATAAGTTCATGATGACGATAAAATATCTGGCATAATTCCAACACTTGATATTGGGTATTATAAAGCTGATACAGTTCTATAATTCTTTGATCTAACAATTGATTATATTGTCCTTTTTTTGAAATACCTTGAATATGAAAAAGAGTATCCTGACATTGATGTTTTTGATAATAATGACATGGTTTACATATATCATCCCCTTCTATTGTCAGTTGGCAAAGTAAATAAGGATTTTTTATAATAGCATTAGCAATAGCATAAAAATCATGTCCCATCTTTTGGTCAGGAACAAATTCTTCAATTCCTGTACCATATAATTTAAAAATATCCATAAAATGATGGGGTTTTATGATAACTGTTTTCATATCAATCCCTCCTCTTTTTATTATCCATATTTTTCATGTCTATTTATTAATATTTTCTTAATTTTTTATGTTATAATGCTTATATATCAAATAAAGGGGAATCAATTCATGGCTATAAAAATGATTGCGGTAGATATGGATGGAACGTTTTTAGATGAAAATTCATCTTATAATCAAAAACGTTTTGATCACATTTATCAAATATTAAAAGATAGAGGCATTCGCTTTGTGGTAGCAAGTGGTAATCCATACAAGAAACTTCAAAACTGTTTTCCTCATATTCAAAATGAATTAACTTATATTGCTGAAAATGGAGGTTACATTATCAGTGAAGGTAAAGAGCTATATTTTGCACATATATCCTCTCAGGACAGTCAACTGATTATTGATACACTTCAAACAATGCCTGATGTTTTATGCTGGGTATGTACAAAAAATCAATCTTACACATTAGAATCATTACCTGAACATTATTATCAAATGTTTCTTCCCTATTTTCCTCATGTGAAAAAAGTTCAAAACTTTTCACTCATTAAAGAACCTATTGTGAAATTTGCGCTTTACTTACCTCAACAAAATACAACTCAACGTATTCATGATTTGACTCAAATTGCCAGTCAAGATATTAGAATTGTTGATAGCGGACATGCCTGTATTGATATTATTCCTCGTTTTGTCAGCAAAGGCATGGCAATTCAATTGTTAATGAAAGAGTTTCATATTTCACCTGATGAAGTTATGGCTTTTGGTGATGCTGACAATGATCGAGAGATGTTATCAACAGTCAAATATGGCTATGTGATGGCAAATGCAAAAGAAGAAATGAAAAAAGATTTTCAATGGGTGGCACCAGGATTTAATGATGAAGGTGTTTTAGAAGTCATTGATTATTATTTACAAAACAATTCATTCTTCAATTTATGATAGTTTTTTATCAAAAATATTGATAAATAGAACTTTTTTTAAAAAATTATTTTCTACTTTAGCAAAATATATGATTTTATCCATTTCTCCCTCTATAATAAAGATAAAGGGGGATTTTTTATGGATGAATTTTTAAGAGATATTCACACAATGCTTTTTAAGCAATGGATTTTAATTCAGGATCAAAGTCAATGTCAAATCTATCTTGATGATAAAAATGAAAATATCATAGATATTAAAACCAATTATAGTTTCAGTCAAGTTATTTTTAATCCCTTAAATATTATTGAATTAAGTGTTACCAATACAATGACTCAAAATATTGAGTTTTATCTTCATTTTCAAATGAAAACTATGAAACATGCTACTGAACTTTTTAATGAAATGATGAATAATATTCTACAATTGGTTGATAAACCAAAAATCAAAATATTATTAAGTTGTAGTGGTGGTTTAACAACGTCTTATTTTGCTTCTAAGCTCAATGAAGCAGCTCAAATTTTAGATTATCATTATGAGGTCAGAGCGATTGGATATACTGATTTATTTAATGTAGGCAATGAATATGATGTGATTTTATTAGCTCCACAAATCTCATTCATGCATGCAAAAGTACAGGAAATCTTAAAAGATAAAATTGTCTTAAAAGTACCTCCACAAGTTTTTGCCAAATATGATGTCGCCAAAACTTTACAACTTGTCAGACATGCCTTAGAACATCAAAAGTTACCTCATAATTCTAAAACTGAATCAACTATCAAACCATTACAAGTCATTCCACATCAAAATACAAAGATTCTTGTTTTGTCTCTATTTAGAAACAGTTTACGTGTTCACATTGCCTATCATCTCTATGATGAACAAAATCATATTATCAGCAGCAATGAAATTATTAAATTTAAAATCAGCATGGAAGACATTTATGATGTCATTGATACAATCTTATTACAATATCCACGTATTCAAATCATTGGCATTTCAACACCAGGTATTATCAATAATGGTTTTGTCGCTTCTACAAGTATCATAGGATTAAATAATTTTAACATGTATCAGCTACTCAAGGAGCGCTACCATCAACATATTGTCATTGATAATGATGTCAATACTGCCGCAGTCGGTTATTACGCTTCTCAACAACAATTTTCATCACTGATTTTCTTATTTCAGCCAAATAACCATTTTGGGGGAGCAGGAATTATTGTTAATGGACAACTTGTGAAAGGTCATGCGCATATTGCTGGAGAAGTGCAGTACTTACCACTCAATTATTCTGCCCCACCACAAACACTTGCCAAAACACCTGAAGGCGCTTTAGAGCTTGTATCTAAAACAATTGCAGCTTTATCTTCTGTGATTGGACCAGAAGCTATTATTCTTTCTTGCACTCTTATTCCTGATGTTGATGAGTTAAGAAAGATGATTGCTCAATATATACCTGAAAAGTATCTACCACGTATCATCAAAATAGAAAATATTCAAGAATATATTTTAATTGGTCAATTGATATTATGTTTACAAGAATATAAATAAAAGATAAAAAAAGCTTTTTTTACGATATACATAGAAAACGCTTACAGAAAATGCTATAATATTCTTAACAAATAAAAACAGAAAAGGAGATTATAGCAATGGATTTGAATAAAAAAATAGAAGACATCAGTCATGCAGAGTACAAACTTTTACTAATCATTGGACAGCCTGGAAGTGGAAAATCAAAAGTCATTCGTCAATATAGTGAAGAAACAGGTATTCCTATTCTTGATCTTGATAAAATTTTCTATCATACACCAAGTGAAAAACTTCTACCTGAGATGAAAAACTTTTTAACAACTTACCACCAAAAAGTTTTATTGTTAGATAATAAAAAAATTCTTTATGCAAAAAATAGTCAAATTGATTTATTAGCTTTCCTTAAAGAATTATCAAAAGATATTATTGTTGTTGCAACATGGAATGGAAAAATTGAAGATGGACAGCTCTTCCATTTTCGTAATGACACTTCAGAAGATCTTATTTATTCAACTGATAATAACGATTTTAAATATATCTTATGTTAAAAAGAAGCAGAATTTACTGCTCAATGTCGTCAATTTAATGACATTAAAATAGAGAGAATATTTGATCAAATTCAAAATTCTCCCTTTTTTTCTTTCTGTGCTAAAAAAGCACAAAAAGATACTGATCATTTTTAATGATTTTTTTAAGTTTTTAAGTTATAATTTTTTAGAAAATGATGTCTATACTACCGATTAGCATTTTATACGTAAATATCCCTTTTTCATTTTTCTAACTTTGGGATTTCGTTTGCCATCAACTCTATATTTGAGTGTTGTTGGTTTCTTGGTATAGACATTCCATCTTCCAAAGAGTCTATTGGGTCGAATAGGCTCTTTATTTTTTGAGGCTTTTCTTATTATTTTATTTATGAGTCTCCTGAATCCATCTTTCATGTTTAAGAGTTTTGCAAGATTAGCCCTTAATAATTGTATCAGGTTATTTATATTTGTCTGATAATTATATTTTTCAGTATGTGTGATAAGTTTATCTGATTCTTTTTTTATCATTGCAGCTAAATTATGAACTATAACCTGTGAATGTAATTCCTGCAGTATGAGTTCTGCTTTTTCGCTCGTTACTCTTTCCATCTCAATCTTATTTTTTAGGATATCATTTCCGGTTTCTGCTGACCATCGGTTTCCATAAAGCATTAGAATTTCTTTTGTTGACCATTCATTTTCATCAAGATTCGTGAAAATAATGATTTCTTCATCTTTTTCACTAACCTTTAATTGTCTTAATTCAGATTTCATAACTTTGATGACTCTTAATCTGAATTTCCTATGTCCTCTGGCATAATCCTTGACTTCCTCAACTTTAAAGCGATTAATCCATCTGTCATCCAAATCTATTTCAATCCAACCATCTCTTTCAATATTTTCTAGCTGTTTCTTATAAAAGTTTGGCTTTCCTCTGTAACAGAATTTATCGCCTTTCATATTATAATAAACAAAGATATCAGTTGATGGATAATTGCGGTCACCCATGTATATAACTTTCTGCTTTTCTAGAATATCATGAATATTATTCATTTGTTCATATGCCATGGGTATTTCAGAATCCTTATAAGATTTAATCAATACATCAATATATATACCATTGCATACATCTAAAAATCCAGATATTCTTGGAGAAGCTTTAAATAAATTGTTTCTATTGGGATCATTAACTCCAAAAACTCTAGCATTTTCTTCAGTGTAAGGTGCTTCTCCAACCGATCCATCTATAGCTACAACTGTATATCCTTTCAATGTTTCATAATCATTATTCTGATAATAGTGCTTACATAACTTTGAATTTATATATGGAAACACTTTATAATCCAGCTTTTTCTGTGCCTGAAATATCGCCTGCTTGGAAACTGACTTTTCCAACCCAAAAGATGAATAGTAATGATTGATTTCATTGGCAACTGTGTAACCTTGTCTAGATATGAGAAACTTGAGCAGTCCTGTAAGTCCCAATTTTGAATCTCTTGTAAAATATCTAGGATCTTTTCTAGCAATCTCAAAAATATCAGGATGAGACAAAAGAGCATCAAAATATTCAAATGTAGAATAGATAGACATTATTCTTCATCATCATACACAAGTCTAGGTTTCTTTTTAGCATACATGGCTTTAAGATAGGGAACCTGTTCTTCAGTAAGAAGACCAAAACTACGAATAGTGCGGTGCTTGATTTTATCACCATCACGATAAGACTCAACAAGAGAGCAGAAATAAGTTCCTTTTTTGCCTCTATTATTTTGAACAACCTTCACAAACATAAAACCACTCCTTTTCTATACTACAATTATATCATTAAATCATTGATATTTCACTAAATATGATATATCACTTCTATAATTACTTATGAATCTTAATAAACAAAAAAAGAAATCTGAATATGTCAGATTTCTAATTTAAATTTGTCGTTAAATTGACGACATTGACTAAGATTCAGTTCTTTTTTGTTGCGGTAAAACAATTTCAATCGTTGTTCCTATATTCAATTCACTCTTCAATGAAATCGTACCTTTATAATGCGATACTATATGTTTAACAATAGCCAAACCAAGTCCAGTTCCTCCGCGCTGTTTACTTCTTCCTTTATCCACACGATAAAATCTTTCAAACACACGTGCCTGATCTGCAAGTGGAATACCAATACCCGTATCTTTGACAACAATTTTCATACCATCGCCTTGCGCTTCAATATCCACAAAGACACTTCCATGATCTTTATTATACTTAATGGCATTTCCTATAATATTGTTTAATAATGTATAGATTTGTTGATGATTTCCTATGTACACCATATCTTCAAAAGAATATTCCATATGGATATCATGTTTCGCTATTTCTACTTCATAACTTTCTAAAACTTCGTCCACGATACTTCGCATTTTAATTGGCATCATTTCTGCTTCAATATCCATACTTTCTAATCTTGACAGCATCAATATATCATTAATCAATCGTGACATACTATCAACTTCTGTTTGAATCTTTTCTAACATAACTTGTTTTTGACTTTCATTTTGGACAACACCTTGAGCCAATAAATCACTATATCCCCTAATAGATGTCATTGGTGTTTTCAATTCATGAGAAACATTAGAGAAAAATTCACTACGCATTTTTTCTGCTTTTTTCGATGCCGTAATGTCCACGAAAAGCAAAGTTGTCCCAAAATCAACTCGTGAAATATAACAAGCATAAATATTATGATCTATTTTTAGCTCAACCTGTTGTTTTGTAATATTATTTTGTAAAGCTTGTATAATATCAGGAAAATAAAGATAATCTAAAATACGATCATGTACTTTCATATCTCCTAATATAGATATTGCCTTTTCATTAATACTTAAAATTTGATAGTCTTCATCCAATAAAACAAATCCCTCATTCATTTGTTTTAAAATTTCATCTATTTTAATACGTTCCAGTTTGACCTGACGCATAGATTTACGTAATCGATGTGATAAATTATAAATCGTGTCTACAATCACATTAAATTCCTGATAATCATAATCCTTCAAATCAACTCTAAAATCTTTACTCATATGATCAAGACTTTCACTAATTTCAATAATAGGTTTAGAGATTGTCACTGCCAGCTTACGTGATAGTATAAACGCAATTAAAAACGAAATAATACTGCTTACTGCAAAAGCTGGAATTAACGAACCTAAATAATCAGTAATACCGTGATAAGGAATAGCCAGTCTAATTATATAGTCTTCATGATTATATAAAGCTACATAAAGTGTATCCTCACCTGTTGTTTCAGATTTTCTTTGAGCATATCCTTCACTGGATTTTAAAGCTTCCTGAATTTCCTCACGATTCAAATGATTTTCAGATATAGAATCTTTTGCCGTATCAGCAACAACATTACCTTCAAGATCTATCACACTAATACGTGTATCATCACTATATGCCAAGGGATTTAACTTTTCAATTTGTCCATCAAGCGGATGCTGATAATCCAAGGCATAATCAATCAGTTTTAAAGAATACAGCATATCGTGTTCAGTTGTATCTAAAATGCTATTAGATAACAGCGCTCCAGAAATCACACAACTGCTTAATAATGCAACAACCAGAATCACAATAAAATAACGGAGGATAGATTTAGTCATACTTATCCTCCTCTTTTTCTACAAAACGATAACCCACCGAACGAATTGTTTTAATATATTTTTCTCCATCATCATTTAACTTCTTACGAAGTGAACGAATATGAACATCTAATGCTCTTGATTCCCCAATAAAATCATATCCCCAAATATTATTTAATAATTCATCTCTTTCGACAACACGATCTTTATTTTCTATTAAATAAACAAGCAATTGATATTCTTTATGTGTTAAATCCATAGTTTCTTGATGATGTTTTACCACATGTGTTGACTTGTCAATAAATAAGGATGGTGTTCTTAAAACTTTTGATTTAGGATGAACTCTTCTTAATAATGTACGAACGCGAGCACAAAGCTCCAATACACCAAATGGCTTTGTCATATAATCATCACTACCACTATCTAAGCCATGAATCTTATCAATTTCACTATCTTTGGCACTTAAAATCAAGATAGGCATTTCTGTATTTGTTTCTCTAACCTTTTTGACAGCAGAAATCCCATCCATCTGTGGCAACATCACATCAAAAATAGCTAAATCTGGTGCCTCTCTTTTTATTTCTATTATAGCATCAATAGCATTATCAAATAGTGTAACCTGATAACCATTAGATTCAAGAGATAGTTTAACTATCTCCTGAATATTTTCATCATCCTCTATGACAAAAATACGTTCGTTCATTGTTAACCCTCCTAAATCAATCTTTGATCATTCACTGAACCAGTTTGATTAAATTCTAACCATTCACAGATATTGACTGCATGATCTCCAACTTTTTCTAAGTATTTCGCAATCATTAAGAAATCAATACAGTAATCAATTCTTTCGCTGTTTTCTTTAATAATTTCTGCAACTTCCTGTTTCACTTCTTCAAATAAAGCATCAATTTCATCATCCATGCTTTTCACTAAACGTGCAGTAGATAAATCTTTTTTAATAAATGAATCTATAGATTCATGAACCATAATTTTAGCTTTTTTAGCCATTGTTGGAATATGCTCAACTGTCTTATAAGCATGTTCACCTTCAAAATTCATGATAATTTCTGCAATATCAGCAGCCTGATCCCCAATTCTTTCCAAATCAGTAACAATTTTTAAAGCTGTTGTTACATTTCTTAAATCAGTTGCGATAGGTTGTTGACGTAAAATCAAATTAAATGCTCTTGATTCAACAGTTCTTTCCATATCATTAATTAAACGATCATTTGTAATAATCTCTTTTGCAAGAGCTTTATCCTGATGTTTAAAAGCATCAATCATATTTTCAATAGCAACTTCTACAAGATGCCCCATTTTTGTTAAATCAACATTTAACTTTTCTAATTCTTCGTCAAATAGTTTTCTCATCATTTTACATACCTCCATTATATTTGTTTTTCATGCAAAACACAACTCTTAACCAAAACGACCAGTAATATAATCTTCTGTACGTTTATCTTTAGGCATTGAGAAAATGTCTTTTGTTTCACCATATTCTACCATTTCTCCAACCAAGAAGAAAGCCGTATAATCAGCAATACGTGATGCCTGCTGCATATTATGTGTGACAATTGCAATTGTATATTTATCCTTTAATTCCATTAATAACTCTTCAATTTTTAATGTAGAAATAGGATCCAAGGCACTTGTTGGTTCATCCAATAAAATGATTTCTGGTTCTACTGCTAAACATCTTGCAATACATAAACGCTGTTGTTGTCCACCAGATAAACCAAGTGCTGATGTATGCAAACGATCTGCAACTTCATCATATAAAGCTGCTGCTTTTAAACTTTTTTCAACAATTTCATCTAATTTCTTTTTATTTTTAATACCATGAATTCTTGGTCCATAAGCAATATTATCATAAATACTCATTGGAAATGGATTAGGTTGCTGAAAAACCATCCCTACTTTTTTACGTAACACTGTTGTATCAACACGTGGATCATAAATATTTTCTCCATCTAATGTAATTTCACCATCAATTTTGACATTATTTACATAATCATTCATTCTATTTAAAGTCTTAAGAAATGTAGATTTCCCACATCCTGAAGGACCAATAAATGCTGTGATTTTATTTTCTACAATATCTAAATTCACATCTTTCAATGCATGTTTTTCTCCATAATGAAGATTTAAATTTTTAGAACTAATTTTTACACTCATTTTTTTAACCTTCCTTAATCAATTTTATTGACATCAAATCTTTTAGAAATCCATTTTGCTAAGAAATTCAATACTAACACAACAACAATTAAAATTAATGCAATGACAAAGGCAACCTCATAATTCGCTTTTGCCATTTCTAGATAAAGTTGAATTGTTAAAGTTCCACCACTTGAGAATAAGTGTTCAAATAACCCTCTAGGTAATGTTGCTAAACTTCCTGCAGTGAATAGTAATGCAGCTGATTCAGCAACAATTCTTCCCATTGCCAAAATGATACCTGTTAAAATTCCAGGAATCGCACTTGGTAATAAAACTGTACGAATCATATACCATTTTGTCGCTCCAATTCCTAGTGCTGCTTCACGATAACTTTTTGGTACTGCCTGCAAGGCAACCTGTGTATTTCTAGAAATGATTGGTAAAATCATAATAGCTAATGTTAAGGCTCCTGTTAAAATAGAATACCCTAATTTTAATAAATTTCCAAAAAACAACATACCGAATAAACCATAAATAATAGATGGAATACCAGCTAAAACTTCAGTTGTAAATGAAATGATTTCAACAAATTTCTTATTTGTTGCATATTCATTTAAGTAGATTGCTCCCCCAATACTAATAGGACCAGCGATCAATAATGTCACAACAATCATATAAACTGTATTAATAATATTAGGTAAAATCCCTACTGTATCCTTTAATACACTTGTTGTATTGACAAGATATCCAAAATTGAAGCTTGGAATACCTCTTATTAATATATAACCAATAATAACGATCAATAGACCAACAGAAATGAAAGTGGATAATTGAATAAGAAAACTTAAGACTTTATCACTTAATCTACTTTTTTTATCAAAAATACTATTTTCCATCTTCTCCACCTCGTTTTAAAATAAATGTTAATATCAAGTTAATTGCTAAAATAAAGATAAATAATACCAAACCAATTGTAAATAATACTTCACGATGTGTTCCTGAAGCATATCCCATTTCAGAAACGATACCAGTTGTTAAGAAACGAACTGAATTGAATGGTAATGGGAAATTGACTGAGTTCCCTGCCACAAGCAAGATAGCCATGGCTTCACCAATCGCACGACCAACTCCTAAAACAACCGCTGACATAATCCCATTTTTAGCAGCTGGTAAAACAACTTTAAAAATTGTCTGCATTTGACTTGCACCTAGCGCCAAAGAACTTTTACGATAATCATCTGGTACTGATTTTAATGATGTTTCCGTAATATTAATTAACGTTGGTAAAATCATAATGGCCAAAACCAAAATAGCTGAAATCAAATTGGCTCCACCTGTAAACTGATGTGTTTTTGACCCAGCAAAAATAGCCAGCTCCAATTGATACATTAATGGATTGATAATTAATATTCCTAAAAGTCCATAGACGACTGATGGAATCCCTGCTAACAATTCAACTGCTGATTTTACAATATTTCTCACTTTTGGATTAGCAATTTCAGCTAAGTTGACAGCTGTTAAAATTCCAATAGGAACTCCTATCAAAATCGCAAAGATTACCCCAACAATTGATGTTAAGATTATATTAAGAATTCCATAATGTGGATCAGCCGCAGTTGGTGCCCATACATTGCTGAATAAAATTTCAGTTAATCCAACTTTAAAAATAGCTGGCGTTCCTGAAACAAACATATACGCTGTAATCCCAACAACAGCTACAATAGAAACAACAGCACAACAAGTAAAAATAATAGACGCTATTTTTTCTACCATTGATTTTGTTTTTCTATTTGCAATAATAGATATCATCTTCTTTTCCATATTTAACCCCTTCTTTTATATATAGCTCCACAAATCAATGCTAGTTTATATCTTTTCATGTAAAAGAAATAGCAATATTTTGTATAAAAAATGTTAAGATTATGTAAAATGTTTAAATTTCTTTGTATTTAATCCATGATTTTCGATGTTTTTTTACATTTATTTCTTTACTTTTTCTTTACAAACAGTATAACTTTAAAATTTATTTTTATACAAAAAAAGAGGCATAATCCTATGCCCCTTAAAAGACTATTTTGCTGAAACTAAACCAACAGATGAGATAACTTCTTGTCCTGCATCACTATTAATGAATTCAAATACAGCTTGAACTTGTGCTGATTGTTCACTGATTTCACCTTTAGTTGCCATAACGAATGGTCTTTGTAAAGTATATGAACCGTCTTTTACTGTTTCTTCACTTGGTGCAACACCATCTAATTGTAATGCTTTAACTTTATCATTTAATGCATCTAATGAAATATATCCAATTGCTCCTGGTGTAGATTGTACAGCTGCAGCAACTGCTCCAGTTTCATTTAATGTTTGAGCTAATTGACATTGATCAGCGATATCTAAGATTTCTTCGAATGCATCTCTTGTTCCTGAACCACTTTCACGTCCAATAACAACGATATTTTGGTCAGCTCCACCAACTTCGCTCCAGTTAGTAATTTTTCCAGTGTAAATATCTTTTAATTGTTGAGTTGTTAAATTTGTAGCTGTGTTCGCTGTATCAGTAACAACTGCGATACCATCTAAAGCAACAATGTTTTCTACTAAACCACCTGCTTTTTCTTCATCAGTTAAAGCTCTTGATACATCTCCAATATCAGCAGTTCCGTTTGTTACTGCTTCAATCCCAGCACTTGAACCTGTAAATTGTGGTTCTAATTGTAAATTTGGATAAGTTTCTACAATACCTTCTTTTAATCCATTAACAAGTTTTTCCATTGATGTTGAACCATTTAAAGCAACAGTTCCACTCACATCTCCACTTCCTGAAGCAGCCGCATCGCTACCTCCATCATTATTTCCGCATCCTACCAAGCTAAAGCTTAATACACATGCTAATAATAAAGCTCCGAATTTTTTCATATTTTAACCCTTCCTTTTTATCATTTATCATTCGTCTTTATTGACAAACATAGTGTATATCTTTTTAAATGGTGGAAAAATCATATTTTTGTATAAAATTTGTTAAGATTATGTAAAAGCACATGATTATTGGAAGCAATAATCCAAATAAAATCCTAAGCCTCCGCTTAACACATAAACTTTCTGATATCCTCTTTGCATCAGAATTCTAGCACAATTATAAGCTCTGACTCCAACTGCACAATATATCACAACGGTCTGTTTTGGATCTATTTCCTGATAACGATGAATCAATTCACCGTATGGAATATGATAAGATCCTTCAATATATCCAGCTTTTCTTTCATCGTTTTCTCTGACATCCAATGTGATGACATGATCTTTGATTTGTTGATATTCATCAGGCAGCATCAACTGTATATAACCATTTTGCATATTCTCAGCGACATATCCTACCATATTGATTGCATCCTTAGCCGAAGCAAACGGTGGAGCATAAGCGATATGAAGATCTTTTAAATCCGTTACTTTCCCATGATAATGAATAGCTGTGGAAATCACATCAATACGTTTATCAACACCTTCATAACCTATAACCTGTGCTCCTAATATGTTCTGTTCAAGGTCATAGATCACCTTTATTGTCAGTGGCTTGGCTCCAGGATAGTATCCCGCATGGGATTTTTGTTGGATAATAACCACTTCATAATCTTGATGTCTATGTAAATCTTGAGCCTGTAATTGTTTTTCATTGAAGCCGGTGCTTGCTGCGGCCATTTCAAAAACTTTAATAATACTACTTCCTAATGATCCTAGATATTTTTGAGGATGTCCTGCTAGATTATCTGCCAGAATTCGCCCTTCTTTGTTAGCCGGACCTGCCAAAGGTATCATTGTTTTTTGATGATGAATATAATGTTCAACTTCAATCACATCTCCAACTGCATAGATATCTGGAATATTTGTTTTTAAATATTCATCTACAACAATACCACCTCTTGCATTACAGTCAATTCCAGCTTTTTTAGCTATTTCACTTTGTGGCTTTACACCGACTGAAAGAATGACCAAATCATAACTTTTTGTAAAAGAGTTCGTTTTGACTTGTATTTTGGATTGATGATCTTCAAAAGCTAATAATTCTGTATTCAAATATAAATGAATACCTTTTCGATTTAAATATTTATGTATGGGCTGAACCATCTCAAAATCTAAATTATTTAAGATTTGTGGTCCTTTTTCTATAACATCAACATCTACATTCAATTCTTTTAAATTTTCAGCTGTTTCAATCCCTACAAAACCTCCACCGATAATACATGCTGTATGCATATTTTCCAGTTCCACTTTTTGGCGTATTTTTTCAAAATCATCAATTGTCCATAATTGTTGAATATCAGGATGATCAATTCCAGGAATCGGCAATCGAATAGGCGATGATCCTGTCGCAATAACCAGCTGATCATAATTTTCTTCATAAGTTTCTCCTGTCATATGATTATAAACGGAGATACTCTTGTTTTCAGGATGAATCGCTGTGACTTCACTCGCCACTCTGACATCAATCTGAAAACGATCATAAAATAATTGTGGTGTCATCAACAGTAAATCATCTTTACCTTGAATTTCACCAGATACATAATAAGGCAATCCACAATTGGCATAAGACACATAATTTCCCTTTTCAAAAACAATCATTTCTACATCTTTATTTAATCTTCTCAGTCTGGCAGCTGTTGTGGCTCCAGCAGCTACACCTCCAATAATTAAAACTTTCATTATCTTCACCTTCCTATTTTTATTGTAAAGAACTTTTGATATAAAGTAAAATAACGTGCATTAAAAAAGGCATTTTATGAGTTTTTCATAAAATACCTGATGACTCTATAAATCACATATTCCTTTACCTTCACCATACATGCTATACCAGTCGGCATTGAAATCATCTACTGCTTTTTCTATGCTTGGATTCTTGAAAATCTGTTTCAAGATCTCTACTGGTGCTGTAATGGACTGCGCTCCATAATTGAAGGCTTCTCTAATCTGTTGCACTCCCTTGAATGATGCTGCAACTATCTTTGTATCATATCCATCCATGACAATACGATTTGATAATTCATTGATGAGCTCCATTGGATCTGCTCCTAGATTCCCAATTCTATTGACATATGGTGCAATATAGTCTGCCCCTGCTGCCAGTGCCATATAAGCCTGCATCAAATCATAGACAGCTGTCGCTGTGACATGAATGTTTTCTTCCTTCAACATCTTAATCGCTTTGATTCCTTCATAAGATATGGGTACTTTGATATAGACCTGTCTGTCTATTTCTTCAAGAATTCTATGTGCTTCCTTGACCATGCTTTGACAATCCTTAGAAATCACCTGAATATGAAGGCTTCTATCCTTTCCAATAATATCTCTGATTGCTCGCATATGTGCAAAGAAATCCTCTGGGCTTGTCTTCTTGACAATAGAAGGATTGCTTGTAACACCTACGATAGGCATATAAGCAACAGCTTCCTTAATTTCTTCTAAATCAACTGTATCAATAATAAATTCCATAATCTTCTCCCTATAAACTTTGTTCTGTTCTTCCAATAATATCATCTTGTGTTGCTTTTGATAACACATTAAAGAAAGCTGAATATCCTGCCACTCGCACAATTAAATCCTTATGCTTTTCTGGATGTTTTTGAGCATCAATTAAAGTTTCTTTAGACACAACATTATATTGAACATGATATCCTTCCAATCTATTAAAGAATGTTTTCATCAACATTTCCAGTTTCTGTTTATTTTCTTCTGTTGATAACATCTGTGGTGTTACTTTCTGATTCAATAAAACACCACCCGTAATTTCATGAGTTGGTAATTTAGACACAGATTTAAAGACCGCTGTTGGACCACTTTTATCACAACTATGCGCTGGTGAACATCCTTCTGCCAATGGTGTATGAGCATGTCTGCCATCTGGTGTTGCCATCGTTCCAAATCCCTGCCCTACATTAGCGGAAATAGAGGATGTTCCAGCATAACGAATACCTCCAATTGGCCCTCTACCATAACGCGTATTTGGATACTTTTTCATTTCATCAATATAAGATGCATAGGCATCAACGACCAACTGATCCACTTCATCATTATCATTACCATATTTAGGCGCTTCTTCAATCAACATTCTTTGAATTCTTTGACTTTCTTCACTTTGAAAATCATCAACTAAAGCATCCCATAATTGTTGTTGAGTGATTTTCTTTTCATCAAAGACAAGTTTCTTAATTGCTGCCAGACTATCAGCCATATTCGCAATACCTACCTGCAATCCTGAAATGAAATCATAGACAGCTCCACCTTCTTTAATTGTCTTTCCACGACCAATACAATCTTCAGTAAGGGCTGAACATAAAACATCAGGAACATCTTTTTCAGAAGCTAAATCAATTGCATTTTCAACAATCACACTCATACGTGTTAATTCTCTGACTACCTGATCCCATGCTTGCATCAATTCTTCATAAGATTTCATTTCTGTAAAATAACCACATTCTTTTACAAAACGTTTTCCAGAAGTCATATCCACCCCATTATTCATCGCAATTAATAAAATTCTTGGGAAATTCATATAACTCATACCTGTACAACGATAACCCCATTTTCCTGGCACTGCTGTTTCCACGCAACCAATTGCAGAATAGTTATAAGCATCTTCTTCTTTGACACCTTTTTCAATAAATGAAGGAATAATCACTTCATCATTATTAAAGGCTGGCATACCAGTTCCTAATTTCATCACTTCAATAGCTTCATCAAAAAATTCCTGATTGATATGAGCATGGTATCTCACCGTTAAGTTTGGCTGAGGCAATCTTGTTTGTGCCACTGACTTCAAAACTAAGAAAGATAATTGATTCACGGCATCTTTTTTATCTGTTGTCTGTCCTCCAATTGTCACATTTTGATACATTGGGCTTCCAGCACTTGAAAATGTATGAGCCTGACTACGGACTTTATTGATTGTGAGAGTTTTAATCCATAAATTTGTTAGTAATTCAACTGCTTCATCTTCTGTGATGATATTGTTATCTAAATCATGTTTTAAATAAGGATACATATATTGATCAAAGCGACCATATGATAATGAATGTCCATTAGATTCAATCTGTAAAATCAATTGAATAAACCATACTGATTGAATCGCTTCATGAAATGTTTGAGCTGGCTGATAAGGCACTTTGTCACAAATACGACTGATTTCCAATAATTCTTCTTTTCTTTTTCCTGTTTCTTTTTCAGCTTTTTCTTTTGCTAGAACACTAAAACGCTTTGCAAATGTTTTGACTGCTTCAATAACAATCAATACTGCATTATAAAATTGATATTTATTAAGATTTTCAGGAACACATAAATCCAAATGATTTTTGATATCTAAAACTCTGTCTTCATATCCCTTTAAACCGATTTCTAAGACTTTTTGATATTCAACAGCCAAATGAGCATCTCCTGAATTCAGTTTCCCTTCCATACCAAAAAATCCTGTTTCCATAAAAACACTGACTTCTTCAGGAAGTAAAGCTTCACCTTTAGCTCTTAGATTATTATTTTCCCAAAATGGCGCAATAGAGCGTAAAGCTTCTTTTGTTTCTTCTGTAATATAAAAGACATCTCCATCACGTTTTTCAAATGTATCTAATTCATCCATAACAAACTTCATTGTATACTCAGGAAAGATCGGTGCATCTTTATTTGATGAAGCCTGATTTCCTACAATTAAAGTTTCATCTTCAATATAAATAGACATTTTTTCCAATATATTTTTTAACATATAGGCACGTTTCATGACAGGTGTCTGATTCTTATATTTCTCATAAGCTTCTGTCACAAGCAATGCACGCTGAGCATCAATATAAGGTTTCTTATCCAATACAGCTTCTCTAAAATGATTCATACGTGGTGTTAAATCACCAAAATGTTCAACATTCTTCATTTTTCTTCTCCTTTTTATTTCATTTGAAAGTTTTATGTGTTTCATTTTCAAATATATCTTACCATATATCTAATTAAAGTCAATATTTATTTGAACAAAAACATATTATATTTCATTTGAAAGTTATTTATTTACTATTTAAAACATTTGTGATAACATATAGTCAAAAGGAGAATGACTATGACAAAAGGTATCATTTTTAATATTCAAAAATTTAGTATTCATGATGGCCCTGGTATCCGTACAACAGTCTTTTTAAAAGGTTGTCCATTAAGATGTGAGTGGTGTTCTAATCCGGAATCACAAAATGAAAATATACAGATTCTATGTCATCACGACACATGTTTACATTGTTGCCATTGTGTAAAAACTTGTCCTCAACAAGCAATCTCATTTCAGGATGGATATATCCATGTTCATTTTGATCAATGCATTGGTTGTTTACAATGCATTCAGCAATGTCCTTCACATTCTTTATCATGTGAAGGAGAGTATCAGGACATTGATGAAATTGTTCGTATCTGCAAACAGGATCTTCCTTTTTATGAAGAATCTCAAGGGGGTGTGACGATTTCTGGTGGTGAAGGTATGGGACAACCCCAATTCGTTGAAGCACTCATTCAGGCATTAAAAAAAGAACATATCCATACTGCAATTGAAACGACAGGATATGTTCCAGAAGAAACATTTCAACATTTAGCCACACAGTTTGACCTTTTATTATTTGATGTCAAGCACTACGACAGTCAACAACATTTCTTAAAAACTGGCGTTCATAATGAACTGATTATAAAAAACTTAACCTGGGCTTTTCAACAAGGTATAGACATATTACCACGTATCCCTGTCATTCCTGATTTCAATTATTCTTTAGAAGATGCAAGAGGACTTGCTGGAATGTTACATAAGATTGGATTAAAACGTGTGCAACTCTTGCCTTTCCATCAATTTGGTGAAAAAAAATATGACATGTTGAATAAAGAATATACCTATAAAAATCAAAAAGCCCTCCATAATGAGGACTTAAAAGATTATCAGCAAATTTTTATTGATGAAGGTTTAGATTGTTTTATTTAGGAGCATTGCTCCTTTTATTATACCTTTTTGACAATTACATTTTGACTTTGTAAATATTCTTCACTTTCTTGAGGAATCATTCCATCTGTAACAACACAATAGACATCTTGTGTGGGCAATAAATTAACCAAACCTACTTGTTGAAACTTAGAAGACTCTGTCACAACAATCACATGAGCAGCCTGACGAGCCATATCTCGCACTGTTTCACTACGCATATAATCATTTCCAGTAAATCCCGTATTTTTTGAAAAACCATCTGTACCAATAAAAAACTTATCAACAAAGAACGCTTCAACGCAACGTCTTGTCATTGGACCTACAACAACCTGTGCTTCTTTTTGATATTCTCCGCCAAGTAAAATCAGCTTGACTTGAGAATATTGACGAATGTAATCAGCAATAAAAGAAGAATTCGTAATAATTGTAACATCTTTTTTTGTTGAAGCAATCTCTTGAGCTAGTAAGGCACAACAGGAACCAGATTCAATCATAATTGTTTCACCATCTTCAATCATCTGACAAGCTGATTTGGCTAATTGTTGTTTAATATCATAATGATAGGCTAATCTATTATTCATATCATCCTGTCCATTCAGCGTCGCAAAGCCATGTTCTCTAACAATCAATCCTTTTTTCTCTAGCATATCCAAATCTTTACGTATTGTCACTTGTGACACACCAAGATTTTGAGATAATTCTGTAACATCAACTTTATTCTTTTCAGTTAATAACTCCAATATTTTTGTATGACGCAATTCCATTTTCTTCATATTCATCACCTTAACATTTAGATTATCACATTCAACTTTCAAACGCAACTTTATATACCAAAGAAAAAAAGTAATCCGAAGATTACTTTTCATCATACACAAAATGTGTCTGTTAAAGGATAGAATATATCATAGTTACAAGTATGTCTAGATCTAATCTGGCTTTTTAATCTAAAATGACGATGAATAGGAGTATGAGGGCAACTATTTCTATCATTCATATCCTCTTTTATTCTTTATATATCTTTACACGCTTAGATATATCGGTTAGGATTTGCTAACTTTTAGATATTATTAATAGTTAGCTTTAACTAACTCTATAATCAGTATACTATATATAATAAATTTGTCAATAGTTTTTATGATTTTTTAATCAATAAATTCATTGTTCGTAAATTGAAAAACTAAATTCCATCCCTAAATCAATTTATATGGAATTTAATTTTACAAATCCAATGATAGAATTTAATTCTGCAAACTTTTATAATAATAGTGGGTATTCCTTCT
>NZ_NFLY01000047.1:0-21182 GCF_002161155.1 Massilimicrobiota sp. An105 | reverse complement strand
TCGTATTTTTAACAAGCAAATGAAATAACATACAATTCTCTTGATAAAAAGATTGAATAAGACTATAATTGTTAGCGTACTAATAATTAGTATGCTAATGAAAGGAGGAAAATCATGAAAACACCTTTTTATATGTTAGTTTTTAAAGCTTTTCATGCGCAAAGACAAAAGAATCGAATGAATATGAATGCTTTTCGTTTATCACCCGGTCAACCGAAAGTATTACGATATATTCAAAATCATAAGGATTGTAAATTAAAAGATATCGCAAAAGAATGTGATATTGAAAGTGCTACAGTAAGTAAGATTCTTGATAACTTAGAAGAAAAAGGCATGATTACAAAAGCTATAAATCCTCAAAATAAACGTGCTTATCAACTGAATTTAACAGTTGAAGGAGAAAAGGCTTTAGAAAAATGGGACGAACATTGTTTAGAAATAGAACAAATTTCTTTAAAAGGATTCAGTGAAAAAGAGAAGCAACAGTTTCAAGAATATTTATCTCGTATGTATACCAATTTAACAGGAAAAGAGATTTTATAGGAGGGGAAAATATGATTAAACGCTTATGGCCATATGCTAAAAAATATCGAAAATATTTTATTTTGGCATGTGTTTGTATTATGAGTGAAACAGTGTTTGAACTTGTGATTCCTATGTTGATGGCCAATATCATTGATGTAGGGGTTACAAATAAGGATACGAATTATATTGTTATGCAAGGTATTCTTATGATGATCTGTGCAGTCATTGCTTATATTTTAGGTGTTTTGTATGCTCGTTTTGCAGCAATTGCCGGACAAGGATTTGGGGCAGAAATTAGAAAAGATGAATTTGAAAAAGTTCAGAATTTTTCATTTGCGAATACTGATCATTTTTCAACATCATCTTTAATCACCCGTTTAACAAGTGATGTTATTATCATTCAAAATGCGATATGTAATGGAATTAGACCATTGGTCAGAGCACCTTTTATGCTTTTGTTGGCATTGTTTTTTACATTCACGATCAATGCCAGGCTAGCGTTGATATTCTTAGTTGCGACACCTATTTTAGGTATTGGTTTATTTGTCATTGTGAAAAAGGTAGGACCATTATATAAACTGATGCAATCTAGTGTTGATAATATCAATACCGTCGTTCAAGAGAATTTAAATGCTATGCGTGTTGTCAAATCTTATGTAAGAGAAGGATATGAATCTGAGAAGTTTGAAAAAATGAATGAAGGATTAAAGGAAAACAGTGAAAAAGCATTTCGAACTTCAGTTTGGAATATGCCATTATTTCAATATGTGATGTATCTGACAATTGTTTCTATTCTTTTCTTTGGTGGACGAATGATTTTAAATGGAACAATGCATGTAGGAGAATTGACTGGATTTTTAAGTTATGTTTTACAGATTTTAAATGCCTTAATGATGATTTCAAATGTTTTTTTAATGTTGACACGTTCTATTGCCAGTTGTGAACGTATTATTGAAGTTTTAGATGAAGTTCCTGATATTCATGATCCGCAAAATACATCTTTAACAGTTGAACAAGGTTGTATTGATTTTCAGCATGTTTATTTTAAATATAAGTCTATAGCTAAAGAATATGTTTTAACTGATATTGATTTGCATATTCCTAGTGGTTCAACAATTGGTATTTTGGGAGGAACAGGAGCAGCGAAAACGAGTCTTGTTCAACTGATCCCTAGACTTTATGATGTCAGTGAAGGTAAAGTATTGGTAGATGGTCATAATGTGAAAGATTATTCTGTAGAACATTTAAGAGATAGTGTAGGAATGGTTTTACAGAAGAATACATTATTCAGTGGTACAATTAGAGAAAATCTACTTTGGGGGAATAAAGAAGCCACTGATGAAGATATACAATGGGCATGTCATATTGCCTGTGTTGATGAATTTATCAATCAATTCCCTGATGGTTATGAAACGGATATGGGACAAGGTGGTGTCAATGTTTCTGGGGGACAGAAACAAAGATTATGTATTGCCAGAGCGTTATTGAAAAGACCAAAGGTATTAATTCTCGATGATTCAACGAGTGCCGTTGATACTGCCACTGAAGCAAGTATTCGAGAAGGATTGGCATCTTTAAAAGATACAACAAAAATTATTATAGCTCAAAGAGTATCAAGTGTTCAGCATGCAGATCAGATTGTCATTTTAGAAGATGGACATATTCATGCTGTGGGGACACATGATGAGTTGTTGGCACATGATCACATTTATCAGGATATTTATTATTCTCAATTGGAAGGAGCTGGTTTATAATGGCAAGACAAATAACGAATGCAAAGCCTCAAGATATGATGAAAACATTAAGCTCCTTTAAAAAGTATATAGGGTATCATAAATATGCTTTATCATGTGTTGCTGTATTGGTTGTTTTAAGTACAGGGATTAATCTTTGGGGAACTTTCCAAATTCGTACGATTATTAATCGTTATCTATTGCCTGGGGATTATCAGGGATTAGTTTCGTTTATTATATTTATGATTGTTGTCTATATGATAGGTGCTACTGCGACAGCCATATATAAACAATTGATGGTGCATACTTCTCAAAAGATTGTCAAAGAGATGCGACAGGATTTATTTGAAAAGACACAGAAGTTACCAATTCGCTATTTTGATAGTCATACTCATGGTGAAATAATGAGTCATTTTACTAATGATTTGGATACTGTTCAGGATGCATTGAATAACTGTTTTGATAATTTGATTCAAAGTTTTATTATGATTGTTGGAACCTTAGTGCTGATCTTTGTATTAAGCTGGCAATTATCTTTGATTGTTTTTGCTTGTATGTTGATTATGTATTTTTTGATTCAGTATCTGACAAAACGCAGTAAATATTATTTTTCTAAGCAACAGGCTGCTTTAGGAGATTTAAATGGTTTTATTGAAGAGATGGTTGATGGTGTCAAAGTCGTGAAAGTTTTTAATCATGAACAAGATAATATTGAGGAATTTAATCGTCGTAATGAAATCTTACAACAGGCAGCAACGAATGCTTTGACCTATTCAGGACGTACTATTCCTTCTGTTGTGAGTATTTCATATTTGAATTATGCTATTGTTGCCTGTGTAGGAGGATTTTTAACAATCGGTGGTATTATGGATTTAGGAAGTTTATCTTCATATCTGGTTTTTGTCAGACAGACTGCGCAACCAGTCAATCAATTTACACAACAATTGAATTTCATTTTAGCAGCTATGGCAGGGGCTGAAAGAATATTTGATATGATGTCAGAAAAACCAGAAATTGATGATGGTCAAGTTACATTAACAAGAGTGCGTAAACATAAAGATGGTCATTTAAGTGAATGTCAGGAACATACAGGATATTGGGCATGGCGTCATCCTCGTGATGATGGAAGTGTTGAACTTGTCGAGTTAAAAGGAGACGTTCGCTTCCATGATGTTGTCTTTGGTTATGAAGACAATGTTCCTATTTTAAAAAATATCAATTTATTTGCGAAACCTGGTCAGAAAATTGCATTTGTTGGAAGTACAGGTGCAGGAAAAACAACGATAACAAATCTGATTAATCGTTTCTATGATATTCATAGCGGTAGTATTACTTATGATGGCATTGATGTCAAATTAATTAAAAAAGATGATTTAAGACATTCGATTTCTATTGTTTTACAGGATACGCATTTATTCACGGGAACAATTGCTGATAATATTCGTTATGGAAAACTGGATGCGACAATGGATGAAGTGATAGAAGCAGCAAAATTGGCTAATGCTCATAGTTTTATCAAACGTTTACCAAATGGTTATGAAACTATGTTGAGTGGGGATGGGGCTAATCTCTCACAAGGACAGCGTCAGTTACTAGCTATTGCCAGAGCTGCCATTGCCAATCCACCTGTTTTGATATTGGATGAAGCAACAAGTTCAATTGATACACGTACAGAAAAGTTGATTGAAAAAGGTATGGATCGTTTAATGGAAAATCGAACAGTTTTTGTGATTGCCCATAGATTATCGACAGTCAGAAATTCAGATGCGATTATGGTGTTAGATCATGGCCAAATTATTGAACGTGGTAGTCATGATGAATTGATTGCACAAAAAGGACGTTATTATCAATTATATACAGGACAATTTGAGTTAGAATAAAACCAATGAGACCATAAGCCTCATTGGTTTTTCATCATCTTTATGGTTTTAATAATTCAACAATACTTCGAATCATAGCACCAGTTGCGCCATCAGGCGTTTTAGCAGTAGCTGCAATATCTAAGTGAATCCATTTGTTTCCATCTTCCACGAATTCATTCAACAAGCAGGCTGCCCCGCTGGCTTCTCCACCAAAAGTCATAGGACCATTCTTGAAATCAGCGCTGTTGGATTGGAGTTTTTCAAGGTATTCTTCGTCCATTGGTAATCGCCATCCTTTTTCATCAGCTGCTTTCATAGCTTGTTCAAATTCTTGATAATAGACATCATCATTAGCGAAAACAGCAGTATAAACATCTCCCAAGGCTGGGCCAGTCAAAGTTCCTAAATCAATAAGATGACTAGCTCCTAGTCTTTGTGCATATGTAATGGCATCACATAAGATTAGTCGTCCTTCAGCATCTGTGCTTACGACCTCGACTGTCTTTCCTGATAGTGTTGTGATGACATCCTGAGGTTTATAGGCTTTTCCATTCACCAGATTCTCTGTCACTGGGATGATTCCATAAACATTTGTCTTGGCTTGGATACCAGCAAGAATCTTCATGATTCCTAAAACATCTGCACCTCCACACATGTCATACTTCATGCCATAGCTGTTTGATTTCAGGTTGTATCCTCCTGAATCAAATGTAATTCCTTTTCCTATCACGGCTTTATGTGGTGCATTTCCATTATGCGTATACTTCAATACAATCATGTAGGCTGGTATATGACTTCCCTGATTGACGGACAGAATGCCTCCTGCTTTCATTTCCTCCAAGGCACTCTTGTTGAGTATTGTATATTCAATGTTATACGCCTTAGCCAGTTCGACAGCTTCTTTGACCATGTCTTCTGGTGTCATCAGATTCGATGGTGTATCGGCAAGTCTTCTGGCATAATTGATGCCTTCTCCATAGATTCTTCCTGTTTCAATATCCTTTTCAACATATCCTGATGATACAATATCCAAATCAGTTATCATTTTCACATCGTGTCCAATCTTGCATTCCTGATACTGGGCAATGATATGTGATTCTACCCATATTCTGACAAAGGCATGCTTGTCAATACCTTCATCAAGATGATCAGTCATCAGCTGAACAGTCTCGTTAATATTTTTTGAAATATTCAAAACTAACTTTCTAAGTCTGGCAGTCGTCAGTTCACTGACATCACCAAGTCCCACAAAAAGAATATAAGGGAAATCATATTTTCCAAGTGTATAGACTTTTGTTGAATGATTGAAGTCTTTATTAATGATTGTGTTGATATCATATCCTAAGGTATCACATATATCATTCAAGACACTTTGATGATGATAGATCGGATAAATCATTATTTTATTGTCTGGTTGTTTTAACTGTTTCATGAAACAATCCTCCTTATGATATATATTTTATCACTATTTCAAGTGAAATGAGGATTTTTGTGAAAAAGGCTTATGAGATAGAATGTTCTATCTCATAAGGCCTCTATTCAATAAGTAGAATTGTTGCTTGATATGGAGAAAGTTTTAATTGTTGGTTTTGAATATTGACTTGATCATTGGATAAAAGAACTTGAGCTTTTGAAGATAAAGGAAAATGAGTTTCTTTGTTTTGAAGGTTTTGAATACATAAGATTGTCTGTTGATCATCTTGACGCATATAGGCAATCACATATTCTTCGCTTTCTAATGGAATAAAATCACCATATACAAGTGTTTGATGATACAAAGGATTCTGTCTTAAAGCAATCATCTGTTTATAATAAGATAAAACAGAATCAGGATCATTCACCTGTTTAGCAACGTTAATATCTTGATAATATTCATTATTCGCAAGCCAAGGTTGAACATCACTAAAACCTGCATATAACTGTGAATTCCAGCTCATAGGAGAACGGGTATTATCTCGACTGCGACGATTGACAAAATCTAAAGCTTCTTTTTCGCTATAACCTTCCTGTAAGGCTCTTTGATATTGGGCGTGAGAGTTTAAATCATCAAAATCATGGATAGATAATCTATGATTATTGATATTCCCAATTTCTTCGCCTTGATAAATGAAAGGAGTCCCCTTTAAAAACATAAACATTTGACCTAAAGCTTTTGCAGCTTTTGGCGTACGTTCTTGAGGATTACGAATGAGTCTGTTTAAACTTCTTTGCATATCATGATTTTCCAGGAAAGTTCCACACCATCCTATTTTAAAGATTTCCTTTTGACTTAAAAAGAGCTTTTCTTTGTATTCCTGCATTGTCCAATTTTGAAGTGGGAACCATTCTTCATGTTCAGTAATATCAATATGTGAATAATTAAAATCAAACATCATTGAAAAGCATCCATCTTGACCGATAAAAATGCCTAGCTGATCATAAGGGACATCCACAGCTTCCGCCACTGTCATACAATGATGAACATCAAATGTTTTTTCTCTCAATTCTTTGAAAAAGACTTCTATACCGGGCTGATTTCTTGTGAATTCAAAACATGATGAGAGTCCATCTGCGCCATCAACAGGACCATTTTGCCAGGATTGATCCTTTTTTATAAAGTTAATAGCGTCAACTCTAAATCCTGCAATTCCTCTATCTAACCACCAGTTAATCATGCGATAGATGTCTTCTCTCATTTGTGGATTTTCCCAGTTTAAATCAGGTTGCTTTTTAGAAAAAGAATGAAAATAATACATATTATCTTCGTGAGGGACTTTTTCCCAAACAGAACCACTAAAAACAGAACGCCAGTTTGTAGGAGGCTGGTTATCTTGACCTTCTTTAAAAATATAATATTGTCGATAAGGACTATCAGGATTTTTTAATGCTTCCTGAAACCAGGCATGTTCATCGGATGTATGATTAATAACAAGATCCATAATGATTTTGATATCTCTTTCTTTCGCTTTGACAATCAGTTCATCGACATCTTTCATACTTCCAAAATCAGGATGAATCTGATAATAATCAGCAATATCATAGCCATTATCATCCATAGGAGAACAATAAATAGGACAAATCCAAAGCATAGTGACACCTAAATCTTTTAAATAATCAAGTTTTTGAATGATTCCTTGAATATCACCTATTCCATCATGATTACTATCTTGAAAACTTTTTGGATAAATTTGATAAACAATTTCTTCTTTCCACCATTGTGGCATATTGATCACCTCTAAAATGATTATATCATGAAAGTAAAAATAATGAATAATATGATTTTACAATTCAGAAATATCTTCATATAATAAAACAAAGGAGTTGATGAAATAATGAAGTATATTGATGGACATATGCATCTGGAAAATGGGCCACTCACAAAAGAATATGTTTTACAATTTGTAGAAGCAGCACATCAAAAAGGATTAGATGAAATTCAGATTTTAGATCATACACATCGTTTTATTGAATTTGAACCCATTTATGAAAGACTCAAACAATATGATGTACAAAAGACATGGTTAGCAAATAAAGACATGAAATTTAAAGATCATTTAAGTGATTTCATTGATTTAATGAAAGATATCCAACAAATGGACTTGCCTGTTAAAGTGAAATATGGATTAGAAGTTTGTTATGTTCCAGAATATGAGAACTTTTTAAAAGAATTATTAGGACAATATTCTTTTGATTTTCTGGTAGGTGCTATTCATTCTATTGATGGTATCTTATATGATATGAGTTTTTCAAAAGATTTATTATGGAATCGCTATGATGCCAATGATATCTATAAACGTTATTACGAACTTGTCTTTCAATTAATAGAATCACAATTATTTACCCAACTGGCACATCCAGATACGATTAAACTTTTTCAGATCTATCCTACATATGATTTAAAGCCAACTTACCAAAAAATGGCAGAGCTTTTAAAAGCACATCATATGAAAGCTGAAAACAATGTGGGATGTTATTATCGTTATCATCATCCAGATATGGGATTATCTCAGGAACTTTTACAGATTTTTAAAGAGAATGGAGTAGAATTGATCTATGCTTCTGATGCTCATCAGCCACAGGATGTAGGCAATTATATTCGTGAAGCAACATTACAGATGAACTAGTGAAAAGCTAGTTCTTTTTTGTTATAAAGATGAATATAGTTTAAAGGATGGGTGATAAATAGATGAAATTGTATACAATTTATATAAAAATAATTACAAATTATGAAAAATTATAAAATCATTTGATAAATTTGTATAAATCATATATAATGACATCAATATTTTAAAAAGGAGGGTGTCGATATGACAACAAAAAGAGTTTATAACTTTTCAGCAGGTCCATCAACATTACCTGTATCTGTATTAGAAAAAATCGCTTCTCAAATGTTGAACTATAACGATAGTGGGATGAGCGTAATGGAAATGAGTCATCGATCATCATCCTATCTTGACATTTTTAATGAAACAAAAGCTATGTTAAAAAAGGTAATGAATATTCCTGATGATTATCAGATATTATTTATTCAAGGTGGGGCGACACAACAATTTTCAACGATTCCACTGAATTTGATGAAAAATGGAAAAGCTGATTATATCATTACAGGATCTTTTTCAAAGAAAGCTGCTCAGGAAGCAAAGAAATTTGGTGATGTGCATATTGTTTATGATGGCAGTGCACAGAACTTTAAACATATTCCAACTCAAGATGAATTAGATATAAGAGAAGATGCTTCTTATGTGCATTTATGTTCAAATAATACCATTTATGGTACGGAATGGAAGTATGTTCCAGATACACATGGAATACCTATTGTGGCTGATATGTCTTCTAATATTTTATCTCAGCCAATCAATGTGAATGATTATGGCATGATTTATGCTGGAGCACAGAAAAATATGGGGATTGCAGGACTGGGAGTTGTGATTGTCAGAGAAGATTTAATC
Source organism: Massilimicrobiota sp. An105 (assembly GCF_002161155.1). Taxonomy (NCBI): domain Bacteria; kingdom Bacillati; phylum Bacillota; class Erysipelotrichia; order Erysipelotrichales; family Erysipelotrichaceae; genus Massiliimicrobium; species Massilimicrobiota sp. An105. The sequence continues at coordinate 12,134 of NZ_NFLY01000047.1, read as the reverse complement.
AAAGACCATCAGGAAAAAATTCCAGTGCTGATGGAATATGATACAATCGCTCAAAATGATTCTATGTATAACACACCACCAACTTTTTCAATCTATGTATTAGGAGAAGTCTTAAAATGGATTGATTCTTTAGGTGGGTTAGAAGCTATGAAAAAAAGAAATGAAGAAAAAGCAAAGTTAATATATGATTATTTAGATCAGTCAGACTTTTATATTGCGCATAGTGATCCTGACAATCGTTCTTTAATGAATGTGACTTTTACTTGTCCTAATAAGGATTTAGATGCAAAGTTTGTGAAGGAATCAGTAGCAGCAGGGATGACGAATTTAAAAGGTCATCGTTCTGTAGGAGGTATTCGAGCTTCTATTTATAATGCAATGGAAAAAGAAGGCGTTGAAACATTAGTTGCCTTTATGAAAAAATTTGAAGAAGAAAATAGGTGATGAAAATGTATAAAATCAAATTAATGAATAAGATTTCTTCAGTAGGGACAGCGTTATTTAATCAGGATTATCTTGTTGGAGAAGATCAGAAGGATGAAGATGGAATTCTTGTTCGTTCTGCTACGTTACATGATTATGAGTTTCCGCAATCATTAAAAGCCATTGCACGAGCAGGGGCAGGTGTCAATAATATTCCTATTGAAAAATGCAGTGAACAGGGTGTTGTTGTTTTTAATACACCAGGCGCAAATGCGAATGCTGTTAAAGAGTTGGTTTTATGTGCCTTGTTTTTATCTTCACGACAGATTGTTGAAGGTATTGACTGGGTTAAAACTTTAAAAGGACAGGAAGATGTTGGAAAACTGGTAGAAAAGGGGAAGAGTCAATTTGTTGGTCCTGAGATTGATGGTAAGAAATTAGGAATTATTGGTCTAGGGGCTATTGGTGTGAGTGTGGCGAATGCAGCGATTAAGTTAGGTATGGAAGTCTATGGATATGATCCATATATTTCAGTAGATGCAGCATGGGGTATGAGTAAATGGGTCAAAAATGCTCAAAATGTTGATACGATTTTCACTGAATGTGATTATATCACATTGCATGCACCAAGTACTCCAGAAACAAAAGGAATGATCAATCAAGAAAGTATTCAAAAAATGAAAGATGGAGTTCGTATTCTGAACTTTGCTAGAGCAGATTTGGTGAACTCTCAGGATATTCTAGATGGAATTGCTCAGGGAAAAATCAAAAAATATATAACAGACTTTGCGACAGAAGATATCATTGATCAAAAAGATGTGATTGTGATGCCTCATTTGGGTGCGTCTACACCTGAATCAGAAGATAATTGTGCAATCATGGCTGTTAGAGAAATGATGGATTATTTAGAAAATGGAAATATTACAAATTCTGTGAATCTTCCTTCAGTGAAAGAACCACGCACAACACAATATCGTATTTGTTTAATTCATAAAAATGTTCCTAATATGTTAGCTCAATTTGCGACAATTCTTGCGAATAAACATATCAATATTGAAAATATGGTCAATAAAGCTAAGGGTGAGTATGCTTATACAATGATTGATACACAAGATATTGCAGGGTTAGAAGAATTAGAAACTTTAGAAAATGTTATTAGAGTAAGAGTGATTAAATAAGGCTAAATCAAATTTTGACTTAGCCTTTTATTTATAGAAGAGATTATTTTTTTCGCTAAAAGATTCATTTATGGTAAAATATTGTCAAAGGGGACTGATATTTATGAAGAAAATAATCATTTTGCTGGTAGCTTTCATGCTATCAGGGTGCTCTTCTCCAAAATCGACGGAAACAAAAGTGACACCAACACAAACAGAGCTGGAAATGACAGAGGTTTACACAATTGATAATCAGTTGGAATTTGAAATGATAAAAACGTCATTGACCGATGAGATTGCACCTGCTAATAAAAATAGAACATATCAATATTTAAAGCCAGCGGATAATCAACATATATTTATTGATATTATTGTGAGAACTCATAATTTATCAGAAAATGAGTATGAGTTATCAGATTTATATAGTGGAAACATTGAATTAAATAATGAAAAACATGATGTTCAGTTGGCTATAGAATCAATCCATTATACACAAATGAGTACCACAGATACTTTAAAACCACAAGAAGAACGCTATATACATCTTTATTGTGAAGTCGCCAAAAATAATACGAGACAACAGGCACAGCTAGCTCTTCAAGTTATGAACCAAAAAGATTATCAATATACTTTTTCTTTAGAAGAAGTACAGGAAAATAATCAAGTGAAGTCTATTGGTGATGTGATAAACTGTTCCAATTCACAAATCACCATATTAGATTGCCAGGAAAGTGAACGTATTGAGCCATCACAAAAAGGATTCTTTTATAGTTATCATCCTACCGATCGTGAAGACCAGATTTTTGTTGTGTTGTCATTAGAAATTCAAAATCAATCATCCCTGGATATAGATCCTGCAGAGTATATTTATTGTGAATATCAAATGAATGATGAAATCATTCATTCTCAAATTATTTTAGAGAGTGAGGATCATCAATCAATTTCAGAAAGTGGCAGTATATTAGCGGGACAGACAAGAACGCTTTATTTGGCTATGCCTATTTTAAAAACTCAGGCTGATACAGAGGGGACAATGACATTATTTGTAGAAGGAGATGTATTTGAAATTTATCAGTCCCAAAATTAAAGAAGCGTATAGACTTGAAAGTGGAGAATTTTCAAGTCTTTTCATGAACATCAATAATAGATTTTTAGTCAATTCTGGTTTGTCAAATAAGAGATGAACAGGAGCGTGTTTTTATTTTTCCTTGACAAAAAGAAGAATATAGGTGTATCATAACAGTGTTATATAACACTGTTACATATGGAGGTAGAAATGCAAGATACATCAAATTTGACACTGAATAAAATTCAACAGGCGGCTATTGATGAGTTTTTGGAAAAAGGATTTAGAGGAGCTTCTTTACGCCAAATTGTTAAACATGCCGGGGTGACAACAGGGGCATTTTACGGGTATTTTTCTAGTAAGGAGGCTTTGTTCGCTTCGATTGTCGAACCTCATGCACAGGCTTTGATGGCCCATTTCATGCAAGCACAACTCCAATTTGCTGATTTGCCAAAAGATGAACAACCTTCACATATGGGAATCGAATCGAGCGCATGTGTAGACTGGATGGTTGATTATATCTGTGATCATCGCGAACCGTTCAAACTTTTATTATTAAAGGCAGAAGGTACAAGTTATGAAAATTTTGTTCATAACATTGTTGAGGTTGAAGTGGAATATACGCTTAAATATATAGATGTTCTTAGAGAATTGGGACATAAGGTACCTAGACTTGACAGGACTTTATGTCATATTATTGCAAGTGGCATGTTTGGAGGAATCTTTGAAGTTGTTATTCATGATATTCCCAAAAATCAAGCTATGCGTGATGTAGGACAACTTCGAGCATTTTATACTGCTGGTTGGTTAGCATTAATGGAAGAAAAATAAATGAATGTAGCAACCTGCAATTTTTTACCTCTATAGTTAGCTTATGCTAACGAAAGTGAGCGTTGATGCAGGAGGGATAAGATGAAAGATAAGAAAAAGAGAACAATATCAATTTTATTAGCTTATGCTGGAAACTATAAAGCATTGACTTTTGTTGGTCTTGCTTTGTCAGCAATTTCGATGTTTTGTAGTATTGTGCCATATGTTTGTATTTGGCTTGTTGTGAGAGATTTGATTGTAGCAATGCCAAATTTCAGCAAAGTTCAAAATGTCCAAACCTATGGATGGATTGCCTTTGGCTTTGCTATGCTGGGGATTGTGCTTTATTTTATTGGTTTGTTATGTACCCATTTGGCAGCTTTTAGAACTGCGGAGAATATTCGAAAAATTGGGATGAATCATATCATGAAAGCACCTCTTGGTTATTTTGATAATAATGCTTCGGGACTTATTAGAGGAAGACTTGATAGTGCTGCTAATGATACGGAAACGCTTTTGGCACACAATTTGGCGGATATCATTGGAACAATCGTGTTATTTGCTGGTATGGTCATTTTAATGTTTGTATTTGATTGGCGTATGGGAGCGGCTTGTCTATTATCAGCGGTTATATCCATCGTTGCTATGTTTTCCATGATGGGAGGTAAAAATGCTAAACTGATGGAAGAATATCAGGCTGCACAGGATAGAATGACAAAAGCAGGAACAGAGTATGTCAGAGGTGTTCCGGTTGTTAAGATTTTTCAACAGACAGTTTATTCATTTAAGACTTTTAAAAAAGCAATTGAAGAATATAGCAATAAGGCTGAATATTATCAGGGAGAAGTTTGTCGTGTTCCTCAATCAATTAACCTGACATTTACTGAAGGCGCCTTTATCTTTTTAGTACCGCTTGTCATTTTTCTAGTTCCAAGTACATTACATGATGGGAACTTCAGCAATCTTGTCATAAATTTCGTATTCTATGCTGTTTTTTCTGCCATCATTTCGACTGCATTGGCAAAGATTATGTTTGCATCATCAGGCATTATGCTGGCAAGTACAGCACTAAGCCGTATTGATTTAGTAATGAAAGCACCAACACTTGAAAAGTGTATTCATCCAAAAATGCCAGAAGATAATAGCGTGATTTTCAAAGATGTCAGTTTTACCTATGAAGGCTCAAGGACACCTGCGTTATCACATATATCCTTTAGAGTTGAACCAGGTCAAACTGTTGCACTTGTTGGTCCCTCAGGAGGTGGTAAAACAACGGCTGCCAGTTTGATTCCACGATTCTGGGATGTAAGCGAGGGTGTAGTTGAGGTAGGTCATGTTAATGTTAAAGAAATTGACCAGCATGTTCTCATGGATCAGGTTGCTTTTGTTTTCCAAAATACAAAGCTTTTTAAAACATCAATTTTGGAAAATGTTAAAATTGCTAATCCTAACGCCTCAGATGATGATGTTATGCATGCATTAAAGGCTGCAAGATGTAAGGATATTATTGATAAACTACCGAACGGTGTCCATACGATCATTGGAAGTGAAGGTACTTATCTCTCTGGAGGGGAACAGCAACGTATCGCTTTAGCTCGTGCCATTTTAAAGAATGCTCCAATCGTGGTATTGGATGAGGCTACTGCATTTGCTGATCCTGAGAATGAAGTTTTAATTCAAAAAGCTCTTAGTGTTTTATGCAAAGATCGAACAGTTATCATGATTGCTCATCGTTTATCAACTATTGTCAATGCGGATAAAATTATTGTTTTAGAAGAGGGACATATAATTGAAGAAGGTACTCATAAAGAATTATTAGATAAAAATGGTCTATATCATAAGATGTGGACTGATTATAATCAAGCAGTGAAATGGAAAATCACAAGTGGAAAGGAGGCAGCGTAGATGTTTGGAAAAGAATTTAAGCGAAAATATGCCTTAACAGAGAAAGGCGTTCAGAATGTTAAAAAAGGCACATTTTGGACAGTTATAGTAAATATTGTTGTTATGGGTGGTGTCAGTGTATTGTATTTACTGATGAAAGATTTGATGGCAGTTTTTATTGGTAATCAAACAGAAATAAATACAATAACAATTTTAATTTTATTAGTTGCATTTGTATTCTTATCATTTGTAACGCATCTTCAACAGTATACAGCCACTTATGGACTTGTTTATGGGGAAGTAAAAGCTACTAGAATTGCATTGGCTGAAAAACTTCGTCAATTACCTTTAGGATATTTTAATAAAAAGGATATTGCTGATTTAACAGAAACAATCATGGGAGATGTCAATCGTATGGAACATGTCTGGTCACATGTTTTAGGTTATTTGTATGGATCTTATATTTCAACTGGTATTATTGCTGTTTTCCTATTTATTTATGATTGGCGTTTAGCGATAGCCTGTCTTTGGGGTGTACCTGTCGCATTTGGACTTTTGTTTGGTTCACGCAAATGGACTTCAAAAGCCTCTGAAAAACTTAAACAAGCTGCAATTAAGGTATCTGATGGAATCCAGGAAACATTAGAAAATGTTAGAGAAATTAGAGCTACAAATCAAGAAAAGACTTATCTTCGAGGTCTATATCAAAAAATTGATGAGCATGAAAAGGTAATGGTAAAAGGAGAACTTGTGGCGGGTATATTTGTGAATGCTGCAAGTGTTATCATGCGTTTAGGTGTAGCAACGACAATTTTGGTTGGAGCACATTTGATTGTTCAAGGGCAAGTTGACTTCATGATACTGTTTATGTTTTTGTTGGTTATTACAAGAATTTATGCACCATTTGACCAAAGTTTAGCATTAATTGCAGAGATGTTTGTATCACAGGTATCAGCAAATCGTATGATGGAAATTTATGATACACCTGTTGCATCAGGAAAAGAAACCTTTGAACCAAAAGGACATAACATTGAGTTTCATCATGTTTCCTTTGCCTATGATCTACAAGATGTTTTAAAAGATGTTAGTTTTACAGCAAAGGAAGGTGAAGTGACGGCTTTAGTTGGACCGTCTGGTTCTGGTAAAAGTACCTGTGCTAAACTAGCTGCACGTCTATTTGATGTTCAAAAGGGGAAGATAACAGTTGGTGGTGTTGACATAAATGAAGTTGATCCTGAAATTTTATTGAGTGACTATTCCATGGTATTTCAAGACGTTGTTTTATTTGATGACAGCATTAAAGAAAATATTCGTCTGGGAAAAAGAAACGCAACGGACGAAGAAGTATATCAAGCTGCAAAAGCGGCAAATTGTGATGAATTTGTTCAAAAACTACCAAATGGTTATGATACCCTTATTGGTGAAAATGGTGCAAAACTATCTGGAGGAGAAAGACAAAGAATTTCAATTGCGAGAGCACTTTTAAAAGATGCACCTATCATTTTATTAGATGAGGCAACTGCTAGTCTTGATGTTGAAAATGAAACAAAGATTCAAGAAGCTTTATCAAGACTATTAGCCAAAAAAACTGTCTTGGTTATTGCACATCGTATGCGAACTGTTCAATCTGCTGATAAAATCATTGTTTTAGAAGATGGAAAAGTGAAAGAAGAAGGAAGTCCAGAACAATTATATAAGCAAAATGGACTCTATCGTCATATGCTTGATTTACAAAATGAGAGTGCTCAATGGCAAATTGATTAATAAAAAAGTCCTCATATAGTTGATTTGACTATGTGAGGACTTTTTGACTAGTGATTGTTTTTCAAATATTTTATTCTATTCAATATCATATCATCTCTCATCAATGCAAAATTTTGTTTATGATAATCAAATAATATGTGACTGCATAAATCTTGATTAGATATATTTGGGCACTGTTTTTTGTATGATAAAATCATATCATCAAAATAATCAATTTGTACCGAAACAATTTGGTTATTTATTTTTAATCTTAAGGGTGCATTTTCTTGAATCAATTTTTCAGCAAATTTGATATATTGACTTGGGTCTATGATTTCAGCTTTTTTCATCAAGGTTACAAAATCATCAGGTACAGTTAAAAACATCGTTGCATATTTGTTGTTATGAAGTTTGGCAGATTGACATAAATATATCTGTTTATCATAAAGTTTTAATTGACATAAGATATAGCATATAATATAAAATCCTATTTTTTCATGGGCATAAGATGAAGTCCATATTCTGATTTGCTGATGGTTTTTGAGTTGTGATAATATGTCTTTATAATTTTGAATCATCCTATGAAAATCATAATTGACTTTTAACTTTTGTAATGAAGTTATACGTTCTTCTAGATTTTTAACATTCAAAGAACCAATGGATAAATCATCATATAAATATATAATCCGATGAAAAGAATCAATAACATTTTCAGCTTGAAGAATTTTCAAAATATGATATGTATTGATATCAAAACATAATTCTAACATAATCATCTTACAATTGTGACATGTTCAGTATTGGTAATATGTCCACCATTAAGGACACGACCACTAACTAAAGACACTGTATAATCTAATGTACACTTGATTTTATGCCCTTTTGTAAATTTGTTTGTTCTCATAAAATTTTCCTCCTAAATATGGTGTAAAAGCTTTTACAATATTATCATATATTATGAGTTAGTCATGTTCAACTCTATTTTTTTCTTGCTTTATAATCTTCTAAATACTTATAAAATAGAATATTTGGGTTTATAAAAGATGAGGGTGTGTGATTTAGAATACTAAATAGTTGAACATTATATTAATAAATGATATGAAATACTGATGTAATATATTACATTTTAATGTCGAAATAAGAATAACAAAATGATCATATAAGAGTATTTTATCACAAAATGCATGTTTAATGAGGTTTTCAATGAATATAATGATAATTGAAATCAAGTTAACTAAAAAAATTATTATACATGAATACATGAAAATAGCTACTTTTTTGCTTTTGAATATTGACAATGATAGGAAATAAGAGTATTCTAATGATGTGGTTAGTAAAGTCTAACTTATATTTTTAACAAAGAGTTAGCATACACTAATATAAAGAAGGGATGATTATGATGCCATTAACATTAGCTGGTGTTGGAGAAGTGAATACAATTCGCAGAATAGGTGGTAATGAAGAAACAAGGCGTTTTTTGGAAAATCTTGGTTTCGTTGCTGGAAGTGAAATTACTGTTTTATCTGCCATTGAAGGTAATGTCATTGTCAATATTAAAGATTCTAGAATTGCCATTAACAAAGATATGGCACGTCATATCATGGTATAGCTTTTAGGGTGTTTGAAAAGGGAGGAGAGATGATGATGAATTTAAGTGAAGCGAAAGTTGGAAGTACAGTCACTGTTACAAAAATAGAAGGGGACAGTGCTTATAAACGACGCATCATGGATATGGGAATCACTAAAGGAACGAGTCTATATATTAGAAAAGTTGCACCATTAGGTGATCCTGTAGAAATTACAGTCAGAGGATATGAATTATCTGTAAGAAAAATGGATGCGCAGTGTGTCCAAGTGAAATAGAGGGGGTATTGGATTATGAATATGAAAATTGCTCTTGCTGGTAACCCTAACTGTGGAAAGACAACAATGTTCAATGCTCTTACTGGAGCGAACCAATATGTTGGAAACTGGCCTGGTGTTACAGTAGAGAAAAAAGAAGGAAAATTAAAAGGGAAGAGAAAAGATGAAGATATCATTATTACCGACTTACCTGGTATTTATTCTCTTTCACCATATACATTAGAAGAAGTGGTCAGCCGTGATTATATTTTAAATGAAAATCCAGATGTTATTATTAATTTGGTTGATGCTACAAATATTGAAAGAAACTTATATTTAACAACACAATTGATTGAAACTGGGGTACCGGTTGTGATTGCTTTAAATATGGCAGATTTATTGAAAAAAAGAAATATCAAGATTGATACAAAACGTCTTTCAATGTTATTAAACTGTCCAATTATTGAAACATCTGCTTTAAAACAGACAGGGTTAAATGATTTAATGGATGAAGCAATTAAAGTTGCGCGTAAAAAAGAAGTGGCTTTACCAAAAGATATCTTCTCTTCTGAATTGGAAAAAGCTATTGCAGAAGTTGAAAAATTGCTTCCTGTTTCTATAAGTGAAGGTAAAAAGAGATGGTATGCTGTTAAATTGCTGGAAAATGATAGTAAAGTTGTTGAAAGTATTGGAAATCAAATTCAGAATAAAACTCTTATTGATCAACAACGTGAAGCATTGGAAAAGAAACATGATGATGATATGGAAAGTATTGTCACTGATGAACGTTATCAATTTATTCAAAAAATTATTTCTACAACTGTAAAAAAAGGTGGAGAAAAATTAACAGTATCAGATAAAATTGATAAAATTGTGACAAATCGTATTTTAGGTATTCCTATCTTTATTGCTGTGATGTTTATTGTTTATTATGTATCTGTTACAACTGTAGGAACTTGGGTGACAGATTGGACAAATGATGTCTTTGTTGTAGCGATTCAGGATGCTGTTGGATCTTTCTTGACAAGTATTGGAACTGGAGAAGTTGTTCAGGGACTTGTTGTCGATGGAATTATTGGTGGTTTAGGAGCTGTACTTGGTTTCGTACCACAGATGGCTATTTTATTCTTATTCCTATCCATTTTAGAAGATTGTGGATACATGGTTCGTATTGCATTTGTGATGGATCGTGTGTTTAGACATTTTGGATTATCTGGAAAGAGCTTTATTCCATTATTAATTTCTTCAGGATGTGGTATTCCAGGAATCATGGCTTCTAAAACAATTGAACAGGATAATGATCGTCGTTTAACAATCATGACAGCCACTTTCATTCCATGTGGTGCGAAGCTTCCTGTTATTGCACTGATGGGTGGTGTGATTGCAGGAGAAGCAGCTGGATATACAGAAAGTTCATTTGTTGCGCCAATGATGTACTTTATGGGAATTGTTGCCGTATTGGTTGCTGCTATTATTTTGAAGAAAACAAAACCATTCTCTGGAAAACCTGCACCATTTGTTATGGAATTACCACAATATCATATTCCATCTGCCAAAACAGTTTTATTACATGTATGGGAAAGATTAAAAGGATTTATTATTAAAGCTGGAACAATCTTGTTCTTAGCTTGTGTTGTGATGTGGTTCTTAGGTGCATATGGATTTGTAGATGGACAATTTGGACTAGTAGAGAGTGGCGATAGTTTATTAGCAATGATTGGTGGATTGATTGCTCCAATCTTTGCACCACTTGGATTTGGAAACTGGCAGGCCGTGGCTGCTTCGCTTTCAGGATTTACAGCGAAAGAAGCGATTGTTTCAACAATGGGATTATTGGCGAATGTTGCTGGAGATGTCGAAGATGCAGTCAATGTTGCTCAAGGTGTCCAAGCATGGTTCCCTACAACTTTATCTGCTTTATCATTCTTGATTTTCAACTTATTAGATTCACCATGTCTTGCGGCTATTGCAACTATGGCTCAACAGATGCAATCTCGTAAATGGTTCTGGTTTGCCATCATTTTCCAAAATGTCTTCGCTTATGTTGTATGTTTATGTATTTATCAGATTGGAACATTCCTGATGGGAGGAGCCTTTGGAATCTGGACTGCTATTGCATTTGTCTTAGCAGCTGTGATATTATTCTTATTGTTTAGACCTGATCCATATAAAAATCAAAAAGTTTATTCAAGAAGATCAGTTCAAGTGAATTCATAATCAAATAACTGGATACCTTGGTGTCCAGTTTTGACATATCAAAGGAGTTGAAAGAAATGGCAGATATGATTGTACTTATATTAATAATAGGATATTGTGGATTTGTCATTTTTCAGCGACATCGTCAAAAGAAAAATGGGGCACAAAATGGTTGTCATGGAATATGTGATGGATGTAGTGGGTGTGGAGATTTGAGTCATTTAAAAGAAACATATTTTGCTGATAAAATGAAAAAAGAAAGGAAATTATAGATGGGTAATTCAACAGGTTCAATGTTTTATATGTTCATCATTGTGATTGGTGTTTATATTATAGGAATGTTAGCCTTTCTAGGATTTCAACGAATAAAGAAGTGGTTTCATAAGCGTCGTGATTTAAAGTTCCAGGAAAGAAGGGATCGTCATGGTTGATGCCATTATTATCATTATTGTGATTGTCTTATTAGGATTTGCATTAAAAGGAAGTATAAAACATTTTAAAGGTGAAGGAGCATGTTGTGGTGGAAATCATGAAAGTTTAGATATGCAAGAAAAGAAATTGACTTCACCTGTTATTGGGAAGAAATTATTAAAAATTGAAGGAATGCATTGTGATCACTGTGCCAAACAGGTCATGGATGCTATAAATAAGATTGATGGAGTTAGTGCAAAGGTTGATCTTCAATCACAGACAGCGACGATTTTCTATGATCGAGAAATCAATGATAATGAGCTATATCAGGCTGTAAAAAGTGCTGGTTATCATATTCAATCAATAAGTTGTTCATAGAAAAGTATTGAAGAGGATCATAATCAAGAGATGTTATAGATGATATGTTTTATAACATCTTTTTTAATATGTTTTGATAGCTGAATCAACAAGGAAAACAATGAATTTGGTGAAATGAAAAACTAAATTCCACTTTGTATATTTAAATTCAACTCTTCTTGTGGGAGTTGAATTTCAAATTGCAAAGTGATTTTTTGTATTATAAAAATCACCTTCAGATATTG
>NZ_NFLY01000046.1:0-21840 GCF_002161155.1 Massilimicrobiota sp. An105 | reverse complement strand
CGATAGGATTCAACGAGTGCGCAAAAACAGGTATTTTTCTTACCCTTATTATTTTTGATAACTCTAACGAACATAGAAGCACCTTCTTTCTTAACTACATTATACAACAAAAGTAAAGGGAATAAGATAATAAATAGATAATTATACTTAACTACAAGTAAAAAAGACACTCTTTTATTTCCAAAAAAATAAAAAAGAGCCAACTTACTAAGTTGACTCCATTGACCTTAGTACTGACGTACTGAGGTTTTTTTAATATTGTATTAACATTTGTTTAATGATAAGTTCATATAGAATATTTATTTTAGATAGTAGGAAAGGAGTATGCAAATGGATGTAAAAATATCAATTATTATTCCAGTCTATAATGTTGAAGATTATTTGAAAGAATGTTTAGATAGTTTATTAAGACAAACTTTTACAGAATTTGAAATTATTTGTATTGATGATGGTTCAAGTGACAATTCATTAGATATTTTAAAAAAATATCAACTTCTTGATACACGAATCACGGTTTTAAATCAGCAACATCAGTTCGCTGGAACTGCTAGAAATAAAGGAATATCTTGTGCGAAAGGAGAATACTTATTATTTTTGGACGCTGATGACTTTTTTGAGAAAGATATGTTAGAGAAAATATATGAGCAAGGGAAAAAGACACAAGCACAAATTATTTTGTTTGATGCCAGAAAATATCATCAATTAACAAAGGAGTATGATGAAGTTACTTATTATTTACGTAATGAAATACTAAAAGATAAAGAAATATTTAATAGACATGATTTTCCAGATGATATATTGACTCTATCTAATCCGGCTCCCTGGACAAAATGTTTTTTAAAAAAATTTATCTTAGAAGAAAAATTGCTTTTTCAAAATTTAGCAAATACAAATGATGCTTATTTTACAATAAGTGCAATGGCTATTGCTGATAGAATTACATGGATTGATACTAAACTTGTTAATTATCGTATAGGGTTACTTCAAAATACACAAAGCCATAAAGAAAAAAATCCGTTATGTTTTATTGATGCCTATAGAGCTATTTATGATGAATTGAACAAAAGAGGAATTTATCATGAAGTAGAACGTTCTTTTGTAAAGGTAGCATTATCATCTACAGTATATTGTATGAATTCAATTCATGATGAGAAGGTCAAAAAAGAAATTATCTATGCATTACAAGACAACAAGTTTTCAGATATGAATCTCTTAAATTATCCAGAAGACTTTTACTTAAATAAACGTGATTATAATAGTGTTAGGGGATATAATTGTATATATAAAGAGTATCAAATTATGGAGAAGAATAAACAGATTTGTGATGAATATGAAGTTACTATTAAAGCAGATTTACATCAACAACCCTTTGTATCAGTTATTATTCCTATATATGATGTAGAAAAATATTTACCTGCATGTCTGGAAAGTATTGTTAATCAATCATTGAAGAACATTGAGATTATTTGTGTTATTGATGGTTCACCAGATCATTGTCAAAAAATTGTTGAGTCATATGCAACTTATGATGATAGAATAACGATGATTGTACAAAGAAATATGGGGTTATCTGCATCTAGAAATCACGGATTTAAGGAAGCAAAAGGTGAATATGTTTATTTCATGGACAGTGATGATATTCTTGACTATAATGCTTTAAAAGAATTATATGATTTTTCAATGAAAGAAAATTTGGATTCTGTGTACTTTGATGCATCTTGCTTTGCTGATGATTTTAAACTAAACGAAAAAATTCTTGACCAATATCATAGAAAGTTCTCATATCCAAAAGTATGTATGGGTATAGAACTTTTTAGAAAGATGAATGAAAATGATGAATATAGGGTTTCTGCTTGTCTACAATTCAATAAACGACAACATATATTAAATCAACATGTTCTTTTCCATGAAGGAGTTCTACATGAAGATAATGCCTTTACAACAATTAATTTAATAACTGCTAAAAAAGTCGGTTATATACATAAGGATTATTTTCATCGAAGATATCGTGAAAATTCTATAATGACAAAAAAAGAAAACTTTCAAAATGTTTATGGGTATTATATTGCTTTTAAAGATGTTTATCAATTTATTCAAGATTTAGATTGGATATATAAAAGTGAAAATCAAATAATATTTGATTGGTTATTACGCATACTAACAAATGCAAGAGATATATTTGCACGTTTAGATGATGCAGAGAAAAGTTCATATCTTGGATTGGATTTTACTGAAAAAAATGATTTTAGAATTTTAGTAAGTACACCTGGTTATGTGAAAAGTGAACTTATATTTAAACAACAAAGATTACAGCAAACATTTGATGAAAAATATGAACGTGGGTTAATCATTAAAGAATTACGAACAGAAAACAAGCAATTAAAAAAATCAATTAATCGATTAAAACCTTCTACTTGGATTAAATACATTAAAAGACACATACGTATAAAATGAATATAAATTAATATGTGCTTAACCTTAATTTAATATATTTTTAATAGTGATTGACTTTAAATAGTTTAAAGGTTAAAATATGAAATGTGTTGTACTAAATGGAGGAAAAAAATATGATTTATGCAGAAATTTTAGCTGGTGGAAAAGGAACAAGAATGGGTAATACAGAATTACCTAAACAGTTTTTAAAATTAGGACATAAGCCTATATTTATCCATACAGTTGAGCAGTTTATTTTAAATAAAAGAATTGAAAAAATTCTTATTTGTTGTCCTGAACAATGGATGTCTTATACAAAAGATACACTAAAAAAGTATGAAGTCAAATCTGATAAAGTTATTGTTGTTGCAGGTGGATCTACGCGTAATGATACTATTATGAATGGTATTCGATATATAGAAGAAAACATAGGATTAAATGATGATGATATCATTATTACACATGATGCTGTTAGACCATTTTTAACACAGAGAATTATTGATGATAATATTGATGGTGCTTTGGAATATGGTGCTGTAGATACAGTTGTTGAAGCTTTTGATACGATTGTTCACTCTGTTGATGGAAAAGTGATAACTGATATTCCAATTAGAAGTGAGATGTATCAGGGACAGACACCACAATCATTTAATATCAAATTATTAAAAGATTTATTCTTATCATTAACAGATGATGAAAAAAACATCTTAACTGATGCATGTAAAGCACTAGTTATTAAGGGTACACCAGTTCATCTTGTAAGAGGTGAAGTTTACAATATGAAAATCACAACTCAGCATGATTTAAAAGTCGCTAATGGTTTAGTGGAAGGTGACAAATAATGATTAATCAAGCGTATAGATTAATAGCTCCTAAACAAATTCGTGCAGATTTTGTTGATTTAAAAATGGATGATGAGAATATTATTGTTAGACCAACTTATCTTTCTATTTGTGCGGCAGATCAAAGATATTATACTGGAAGTCGTGGACGAGTGATAATGAAGCAAAAATTACCTATGGCATTGATTCATGAGTCAGTTGGTGAAGTTGTTTATGATCCAAAGGGTGAATATAAAGTTGGGACTAATGTAGTAATGATACCCAATACACCTATGGAGAAAGATGATATCATTAAGGAAAATTATTTACGTTCTAGTCAATTTAGAGCCAGTGGTTTTGATGGTTTTATGCAAAATGTTGTAAGTATGCGTAGGGATTTGATTATACCTTTTAAAATGGAACCTAGAGTAGCAGTTTTGCTTGAATTAACAAGTGTTGTCATGAATGCGGTGGAAAATTTTAAAAAAATTTCTAATGAACGAAAAAATGTTATTGGTATATGGGGAAATGGAAATTTAGGATTTATTTCTGCATTAGTTCTAAAGAAAACTTATCCTGACACAAAAATTATTGTATTTGGTGTTGAAGAACATAAGATGGCTTATTTTTCATTTGTAGATGATACATACTTGATTAATAATATTCCAAGTGACTTAAAAGTTGATCATGCATTTGAGTGTGTTGGTGGACGAGGAAGTGAAGCTGCAATCAATCAAATCATTGATTATATTCAGCCTCAAGGTACGATTTCACTTATGGGAGTAAGTGAAACACCGGTAGGGATTAATACAAGAATGGTTTTAGAAAAAGGTTTGACACTTTTAGGTAATAGTCGCAGCAATTATGATGATTTTAAGAAATCTGTCGAATTAATGGAAACTTATCCAGATGTTTGTGAATATCTTTCTACAATTATCTCAGAAGAAGTTGTTGTTCAATCCATAAAAGATATGCATAAAGCTTTTGAAGATGATTTAAATAATGATTTCAAAACAGTTATGAAATGGGACATTTAAGACAAGATTTTTATCTTGTCTTTATTTTTATAGAATTATATATCAAATATCATAATTTAAGAACATATGTTCATTTTTAAAAAGTATTTATAGATGTAAATATGTAATCTCATAACATAAGGAGGATTTAAAAGTGAGTGACTTTAAATATCTAGTTACAGTTATTATACCAGTATATAATACACAAGATTATATAGAAGAATGTGTACTATCAATTGAAAATCAAAAGATGGATGTTTCTAAGATTGAAGTATTATTAATAAATGATGGCTCAAAGGATCAAAGTGGAAATATTTGTGAAAATCTTTCTAAAAAATATGCAAATATTACTTATATCTGTAAAGATAATTCTGGAGTTTCAGATACACGAAATATTGGTATTCAAAGAGCACGTGGAAAATATATAATGCTTCTTGATTCAGATGATTATCTAGATAATAAAAGTATTAAAAATTTAGTAGATTTCTTTGATAAACATTATAATGAAGTGGATTTAATTACATATCCAATTTATTGGGATCGTAATGGTAAAATATCATTACATGGACGTTACAGTTCAAAAAACTATGATAAAGGAACTGGAATATATGATTTAAATCAATATCCGCATTTAAATCAATCTACTGTGAATATAATGTTTAAAAATGAATTTGCGAATAATCAATTGTATGATACTACTATGAAATTATCCGAAGATCAAAATTTTGATACTGCATTGTTAATGAAAAAAAATAAGATTGGATTTGTAGAGAAAGCAAAGTATTTCTATAGAAGACATGGAGCCAGTGTTTCTCAGACTCGAAATAATCCTTATTATTGCTTTGAAGATATTATGACATATAATGAATGCTTATTATCACGATATAGTAAAAATGGAGTTGTTCCAAAGTATGTTCAAACTCTCATTATTAATACTTTTAATTGGCGTGTCAAAAGTGATATGTTATTGCCATATCATTATGAAAGTGAGTTGTTTGATAGTGCAAAAGAAAGAATTAAAAATATTTTAAAGCAAATTGACAATGATGTTATTATCAATCATTCAAATTGTGATAAATATGTAAAATTATATTTTTTAACGCAGAAGGGTGAATTTGTTTCTTATAATATTAACAATGATGGATATAAGATTTTTTGTCAAGATATTACTATGTATGAAGATCAAACAATTGATTGCTATCTTTATAAAGTAAGACCTTGTAATCATGAAATATCTATATTTGCATCGTTTGAATCACCACTTTTAGAATTAACTCCCGTTAATGAATATATAGTTCGTGGTATCTATAAAAATGGAGAAAAATTTGAAGAAAGATATTCATTAGATGTGTCAAATGTTCCTTTTAGAAATACAAAAATGAAAACTGCACATACTTTCCCTTTTACATATACATTTGATCCTACAAAAGTAAAAAAATTCTCTTTCTACATTCATATTAATGGATATGATTTGACTTTTAAACCGATTTATATTAAGTTCTCTGGATTTGTTAAGAAATTCCATAGAAATGCTATAACAATCAATGGAACTAGATTGTCATATAGCAATCATAGTTTTAAGGTTTCGCATCAAAATTTAATTAAAGATATTTTTGATATTTTAAGAACAATGTGGTTTTATCCTAGAAAACATATATTTGCTATACAATATTTTAGATTGAAAGCCAAAACTAACAGAAAAATATGGTTATATTATGATTCAGCAGGAGTATTAGATAATGGATATTTTCAATTTATCCATGATTTTGTAAAAAATGATGGAATTGAACGTTATTATATCATGGACGGAGATAACAGTGATTTACTGAGTAAATTTACATTAGAGCAACAAGAAAATATAGTACGTTATAAATCAAAAAAACATAAGGATTTATTTTTAAAAAGTAGTAAAATATTTATTTCTTTTAGCTCATTATCTATCTATTCACCGTTTAAAGAGTTTGCATGGTATAGTGATGTTACACACTATGAATTAATTTATCTTCAACATGGAATATTACATGCTACATTACAAAATTTGTATGCAAAAGAGTTTACTGAAATTGATAAATTTGTTATATCATCAAATTTTGAAAAAGAAAATTTGAAACAGAATTATGATTACTTGGATAATGATTTTATTATTTCAGGTATGCCAAGAATGACAAAGTTTAACCAAGGAAATACGAAAAATAAAATTCTTTTTGCTCCTTCTTGGAGACAGTATTTAATAGGACAACTAGTTAATAATCGTAGAGCACTAAAGACTCAAGAATTTCTTGCTTCTGATTTTTATAATCAAATTTATCAATTTTTAAATTCAAAAGATCTAAAAGAAATACTAGAGGATAATGATTTGTATTTAGATTTTCAATTGCATCCAATCTTTAAACCATATCAAAAGTATTTTGATTTAGATAAAAATGAAAGAGTAAATTTTAATTTTGAAAAGCATAGTTTAGATGAATATAAAATATTTATAACAGATTTTTCTTCTTATCAATTTGACTATATTCAATTAGTAAGACCTATTGTTTACTTTTTGCCTGATTCTAAGGAATTTAAAGCAGGTTTACATTCTTATCGTTCATTAGATTTGAAATATGAAAATGCTTTTGGTCCACTTTGTTTTAATAGTAATCAGATGATTAAAGAAATAAAGAACATTATTGAACATAAATATATTGTTGCAGAACCTTACTGTACACGTATGCAGGAATTTTTTACTGTTTCAGATAATCCGGCGGAAACAATATATAATAGCATCATTGATATTTAGGTTATTAGTAAAATGAGTTCGAGAGATATAAATATAGATTTGCTTAGAATATGTTCTTGTTTTATGGTTATTATTCTTCATGTTTCTGGACAAAATTGGCGATTAGTCAATGTACATAGTATGGAATGGTTTGTATTTAATGCATATGATAGTGCGGTTCGAAGTTGTGTTCCTTTATTCTTTATGATTAGTGGTTATTTGTTTTTATCTAAAGGTTATATGATTTCTATCAATCAATTATATAAGAGAAATATATTGAAAATAATAATTTTGTATTTTGTATGGTCTTTTTTATATGCAGTATTTCGTGTTGATTTCACTGATATATCATTTGAAACATTAATATACGAAATACTGCAGTCAGAATTTCATTTGTGGTATTTACCTGCACTTATAAGTGTATATATAATGATTCCTTTATTATGGTGTATAGCTCATTATGAAGATGGAAAATATCTTAAATATACTTGTTACTTAGTTTTTATTATGGGAATATTGAAGATGACAGTAGAAACAGTTCCTTTTTTACCTGAAATTTTTAATGAATTTTTAACTAGTTTTTCTTTAAATATTAGTATTTATTGTGGATATTTTTTGATAGGGTACTATATTAAGATGACCAGAGAGAAATGGATACATATTAAAATGAAAATATTATTATCGGTGTTTTTGCTTATTGAGTTATTGGGAATTATTTTAACGTTAGGAATTTCATGGTGGACGAATGAGCCAATTTCTTTCTTATACAATAATCAAACATTGTTTCCTGCAATTCAAGCTATAATTCTTATGATAATTTTTCTTAAATTTAAAGTTGATAGTTTTTTGAATCATAAAAGAAATATTATTATAAAAATATCTCGTTATACTCTATTTATTTACTTATTTCATCCTTTTGTTATAAATTTTTTAGATAATAATTTAAGAATAAATTCTTTATCTTTGAATGAATGGGTATCAGTACCACTAATATCCATGATAGTAGTTATTATTTGTCTGTTATTTGCGTTTGTTTTATCACATATACCTATTGTAAAGAAATGGATTATATAAGGAGAATGAAAATGATTATATTTTTAGTATTTTTATGTTTTATCATGATTTGTTCCTGCAAATTTTGTTTTCCAAATTTAGATAGTAAATATCTTTCAAAAGAATATACACAGGCTATAAAGGGAATTTTTGTTATTATTGTATTTTTAAGTCATGTAAAAACTTATGTAGATTTTAATGGTGCTGGTGATATTTTTGTTATTCAAATACTGAATTATTTTGGACAATTGATGGTAGCATTGTTTTTGTTTTATTCAGGTTATGGTATATATGAATCTATTAAGTATAGGGGGCAAAAATACATTGATTTATTGCCTAAAAATCGTATAGGTAAAACTTTTTTTGATTTTGCTTTAGCTATTATATTGTTTTTAATTATTGATCTTATTATAGGGAAGAATTATTCAATTTTTACTGTTTTGTTATCTTTTACTGGTTGGACAAGTATTGGTAATAGTGCTTGGTATATGTTTGCTATATTTACTTTATACATTGTTACATATATATGTTTTAAAATGTTGAAAAATAAAAGATTTTTATCTATTTTGCTTATTACAATATTATCTTTATGCTATATATATATTATGTCTTTATTGAGAGATAATTATTGGAGTAGTACATATTTGTGTTATGTTGCTGGTATGTGGTATTCTTATTTTAAAGAAAAGATAGATTGCTTTTTTAGTAGAAATCAAAAAAACTATTTTATAGTAACTTTGTTAATAGTATTTATGTATATTTATTTCTTTCAATATAGATACACAAGATTAATGATGTTTAATTTTGTTTCAATATTATTTTGCCTTTCTATTGTTTTATTATCATTTAAGATATCTTTTCAAAGCCAATTGTTAAAGTGGTTTGGAAATCATTTATTTTGGATATATATTCTTCAAAGAATTCCAATGATTTTATTGCAATATTTTCATATTGAACAATATGATTCCTATCTGTATTTGAGTTTGTGTTTTGTTATTACAGTGATTTTTGCACATTATACTAATATTTTTTCAGGTTATTTAAAAAATAAGATATGGAAATAACTGTGTTAAAGGAAGTGTGAGAGTATGAAGAAAATTAAAAGAAAAATAAAAATATTAATATGCATTATCTTAAACAGGATATTCATTTTAATTTTTCCACTTCAAAAAAATAAAGTGACATTTTTATCAGATGTCAGAAAGGTCATGGGTGGAAATCTGGAATGTGTATACGAGTATCTCGATGATTGTCAGTATAAAAAAATTATTGCTTTAAAAGGTGATCATAGAGATAAGAGAGGATTTATAAAAAAAATTAAATTAATATATCATTTAAGTACTTCACATTATATTCTTTTAGATGATTTGTCTAGAGAATGTAATTATTTAAAGGTTCGTAAAAATCAAGAAGTTGTTCAATTATGGCATGGAGCAGGTGCTTTTAAAAAGTTTGGTTGGTCCAGATCAAATACTGGAGAGGATGTGGGTCCCATTCATAAAGGATATCGTACTTACACAAAAGCTATTGTCAGTAGTGATGATATTAGAAGTTGCTATGCTGAAGCTTTTCATATGAATATCTCTCAAATAAAGGCGACTGGTTTTCCCCGTACAGATATGTTTTTTAATGATCAATATAAAGAAAATATAAAAAAAAGTTTTTATCAACGACATCCACGTTATCAAGGGAAAAAAATCATTTTATTTGCACCTACTTATAGAGGTGCTCCTGTTTCTAAAGCAACTTATGATTTTTCTAAAATTGATTTTCAACAAATATATGAAACATTCCATGAAGACTATATATGTATATTAAAATGGCATCCTGCATTGTATAATAATATTCAAAGAGGATATGTAGAAATGCCAGATTTATCACAATACAATCATTTTTATAAAGATTTTTCTAATTATCGTGATATTAATGATTTGTTGATTGTTAGTGATATTTTAATTACTGATTATTCATCTGTTATTTTTGATTACTATTTTACACATAAACCTATTATTTATTTTGCTTATGATTTAGATGAATATACAGGTTATGGTGGCAGAGGGCTTTATTTTGATTTTTATGACTATGTCTATGGAGCCATTGCAACAACGACCTCTCAATTAATAGAAGATATTCAAAAGAGAGAAATGCATGATGAAAAACGACAGGTTTTTTATCAAAAGTTTTTAAGTGCCTGTGATGGGCAATCTACAAAAAAATCATGTGAATGGATTTTTAAGGAGTCAGCATAAGCAAGACTCCTTTTTTAATCTCTAAAATATAAATCTCTTGTATAAACTTTCTCAATGACTTCATCAATTTCATGAGTAAAACGATTTGCTAAGATAATATCACTTTGTGTTTTGAATGCTTCTAAATCATTAACAAGTTTCATATCTTCATAGCTATCTTGATTTAAAGTAGGTTCATAAATAATAATCTCAACCCCTTGTTTTTTGATCATATTCATAACATCTAAAATAGCACTTGCTCTAAAGTTATCGCTATTCGCTTTCATTGTTAAACGATAAACACCGACAGTATGAGGATGTTTGTCTAAAATCATTTGTACAATATGTTTTTTTCTTGTCATATTAGAATCTACAATAGCTTTGATAATATCATTTGGAACACCTTCATAATTTGCTTTTAATTGTTTTGTATCTTTAGGTAAGCAATATCCTCCATATCCAAAAGAAGGATTATTATAATGCATTCCAATACGTGGGTCCAAACAAACACCTTCAATAATTTGTTTTGTATTCAGATTCTTAATTTCACAATAAGTATCTAGTTCATTAAAATAAGCGACTCTTAAAGCAAGATACGTATTTGCAAAAAGCTTTATAGCTTCAGCTTCTGTAGGATTTGTAAATAATAATGGAATATCTTGCTTAATAGCACATTCCTTAAGCATTGATGCAAAAACATGAGCACGTGAACTATTTTCTCCTACAATAATACGTGAAGGATATAAATTATCATATAATGCTTTTCCTTCTCTTAAAAATTCAGGGGAAAAGATAATACGATCAGTATGAAATCTCTCATTAATGCTTTTTGTATAACCAACAGGAATTGTTGATTTAATGACGATGGTTGCATAATCATTATATTTCATGATTTCTGTAATGACAGATTCTACAGCACTTGTATCAAATTGATGAGATTCATCATCATAATTTGTTGGAGCAGCTACAATGACGTAGTCAGCATCTTGATATGCCTCTTTACCTATACAGGTTGGCGTTAAATGAAGCTCCTTATGGGCCAAAAAGTCTTCAATTTCTTGATCTTTAATTGGAGATTTTTTATTTTTAATGAGTTTAATTTTTTCGGGAACAATATCTATAGCTGTCACTTCATATTTTTGAGCGAGTAGACAAGCAAGACTTAAACCAACATATCCCAATCCAGCAACTGTAATTTTCATAATCTACCTCTTTTCTTTTTTTAGTTTAAACAATTAAAAATCTTTGTAAAGGCTTTTAACAAGACTTTAACATGACTTTACAAAAACTTAATTTAATACTTTATTCTAGAAATGAAGTTTAAAATAGTCAAAGAATAAATGTGAGAACATGATTTGTTTTTAACATACCATTAACATAAACTTAATTTGATTTGATAGTTTCAAAAGCGTAAAAAAGAGTATATTACTGATATAATGTCAAGAAGGTGAATTTTATGCTCAAACGTAAGGCGTATCTTCAAGTTTTAAGTGTTCTTTCATGTTTTGCTGTTATTTTCTTACATGTTAATCACTGTTTTTGGGATTTTGGTTATGAAGATTATTGGATATTGGCTAATTTTATTGAAAGTGTCATGTATTTTGCTGTTCCTGTCTTCTTTATGATAACAGGTGCGACATTATTAAATTATCGAAAAAGGTATTCTACAAAAAAATATTTTCAAAAACGTATTCATAAAGTTGTTATTCCATATGTCATATGGTCAATAATAGGAATACTATTTATGTTGGCATACCGAAGAATAGCTTTGGAAGATATCAGTTTAAAGATGATTGTTGATACTTTCATGAATGGCAATGTAGTCACTGTTTACTGGTATTTTATTCCATTATTTGCAGTTTATTTAAGTATACCTGTTCTATCTTCAATTGAAGAAAATCAACAACAAAATATTTTTGGATATATGATTATTATTTCTTTTATGACAGTTTCTTTATTACCATTAGTCTTTAAATTGATAGATATTCCTTATAATGGTTCTTTACAATTTCCGGTTGGAATGAATCATATTATTTTTGTATTAATTGGTTATTATGTTGATCATTATGAATTATCTAAAAAACAAAGAATGATGATTTATGTATTAGGAATTTTAGGATTTTTAGCTCACTGGTTAGGAACGTGGTATGCTTCTTACCAAATAGGTGAAGTCAGTCGTTTATGGAAAGGATATACGAATGCACCATCAGTGCTTTATTCTTCAGCTATTTTTGTTTTCTTTAAATATTTTCCAAATAAATCAATAATGGATATTTTGGAAAAAATAAGTTCTTACTTTAAAAATGTGACATTTGGAACATACCTTATTCATTGGTATATTATTCAAATGATTTTGACTATATTACCCATTTCACAACGTCAAGTCGTATATCGTATTATAGGACCATTTGTGATTATGATTATTTGCTCTATGATTATAAAAACGATGCAAAAAATACCGGTGGTTAAAAATAGCGTACCTAAATAACAGAAAGGATGAGAATGATGAAGTACGATTATTTAATAGTAGGAAGTGGATTATTTGGCAGTATCTTTGCCTATGAAGCCAATAAGAAAGGAAAGACATGTCTTGTTATTGATAAAAGAAGTCATGTTGGTGGAAATATTTATACTCAAGAAGTGGAAGGTATTCATGTACATAAATATGGTGCTCATATTTTCCATACTTCAAATAAAGAAGTTTGGGATTATATTCAGCAGTTTGCACAGTTTAATAGATACACAAATTCACCTATTGCCAATTATAAAGGTGAAATCTACAACATGCCTTTTAATATGAATACTTTCAATAAGTTATGGGGTGTTGTCACACCTGAACAGGCTAAGGAAAAGATTGATGAACAGATTAAAGAATCAGGAATTACTGAACCTCAAAATCTTGAAGAACAGGCTATTTCATTAGTTGGAAAGGATATCTATGAAAAGCTTGTTAAAGGCTATACACAAAAACAATGGGGTCGACCATGTAACGAGTTGCCTTCATTTATTATCAAGAGATTACCGGTTAGATTTACATATGATAATAACTATTTCAACGATTTGTATCAAGGTATCCCTATCGGTGGATATACACAAATTATTGAAAAAATGCTTGAAGGAATTGATGTCAAAGTCAACTGTGACTTCTTTGAACATCGTAAAGAGTTAGAAGAAATAGCAGATAAGATAGTCTTTACGGGAATGATCGATCAGTATTATGACTATTGTTATGGAGAACTGGAATATCGTAGTTTAAGATTTGAAGAAGAAATTTTAGATACAGATAACTATCAAGGAAATGCCGTTGTCAACTATAACGAATATGAAGTACCTTATACAAGAATTATAGAACATAAGCATTTTGAATATGGAACACAACCTAAAACAGTGATTACAAAAGAATATCCAGCTTCATGGCATAAAGGTGATGAACCTTATTATCCAATGAATGATGAAAAGAACAATGCTTTATATGAAAAATACAAAGCATTGGCACAGAAGGAAGATAAGGTTATCTTTGGAGGCAGATTAGGTATGTATAAATATTTTGATATGCATCATGTTATTGAAGAAGCATTAAAATGTGTAAAAAAGGAAATGATATCATTGAGGTGTAAAGGATGAGTGATATTAAAGTTTCGGTGATTATACCGGTTTATAATGGAGGTCAAGCATTTAAGAAATGTCTTTATGATGTTATGAATCAAACTTTAAAAGACATAGAAATCATTTGTGTAGATGATGGTTCAACGGATGAATCAGCTCAAATTATATCACAGGCTGCTTTAGAAGATTCAAGAATTCAATATGTTTATCAAAATAATCAGGGAGCTGCAGTTGCAAGAAATAAAGGTATGGAATATGCGACTGGTGAATATGTATCTTTTCTTGATGCAGATGATTTTTATGAAGCTGAAATGTTAGAAAAAGCTTATATAAATAGTGTGAAACATGATGTTGATATATGTATTTTTAGAGGAAATAAATATGATGCTTCTTCTCACCAGTATTTATCAATGGATTATGCTTTACGTATTCACGAAATTCCATGTAATCCATTTACTTATAAAGATATCTCGGACAATGTTTTTCATTTTTGTGTAGGATGGGCATGGGATAAACTTTATCGTAGACAGTTTATTATTGATGAGAAATTATCTTTTCAAAATTTGAGAACATCGAATGATTTGTTTTTTGTTTTTTCTTCACTTGTTAAAGCAAAAAAAATTTATGCATTAAATGAACTTTTAATTCATCATCGTATCAATGATTCTTTATCGCTTTCCGTAACAAGGGAAAAATCATGGAATTGTTTTTATTTGGCAGCGAATGCTTTGAAACAAGAATTGGAACGTATCGGTAAATATCATGAGGTTGAAAAGTCTTTTGTGAATTGGTATGTACATTTTAGTTTTTGGAATCTTGATACTATTGAAGGAGATGCTTATAAGAAAGTCTATGAACTGATCAAGTATGAAATCCTTCCTTCACTTCATCTTGAACAATATCCAGCTGGTTTTTTATCAACCAATTATGTAAAACGTGTTTTCGATGTTCAATCTTATGATTGTGATGAATATGTGTATGAACAATTTTTTAAATTAAGAAAAAAGGCAAAACAAAAAAGTGATGATGGAGCTAAACGAATTAAAAATTCTAAGACATATAAAGTAGGAAAGATTGTATTGTTTATTCCATTGCACATAAAGAAATGGTTGAAAAGGAGAACGAAATAATGGCTAAAGTATCAATTATTGTACCTATTTATAATGTTGAACAATATTTAGTTGAATGTATGGAAAGTATTGTTCATCAGACTTTGAAGGATATAGAAATTATATGTGTTAATGATGGTTCAACAGATAATTCATTAAAAATAATTCAAGATTATGCTCAAAAAGATAATCGTATTGTGATTATTGATAAGCAAAATGAAGGTTATGGTAAAGGAATGAATGATGGTCTTGATAAGGCAACAGGAGAATATGTTGGAATTGTTGAGCCAGATGATTATGTAGACTTACATATGTATGAAGACTTATATAAAATTGCTCATGAAAATGATCTTGATGTGATTAAAGCTGATTTTTATCGTTTTGTATATAAGAATGGAACTCTTATAGCAACTTATAATCAGTTATCTAAAGATGGAACAGGTTATAACCAGATTGTTAATCCTAAAGAGCATCCACAAGTTTTTCGATATATTCTCAATACATGGAGTGGGATTTATAAACGAGAAATGCTTGAAAAATATCATATCAGACATAATACAACACCGGGAGCTTCGTTTCAAGATAATGGATTCTGGTTTCAAACGTTTGCATGGGCTGAAAGAATGTATTTTGTGAATAGACCATATTATATGAATCGTCGAGATAACCCTAATTCTTCTGTAAACAGCAAATCAAAAGTCTATTGTATGAATGAAGAATATCAATTTATTCATGAATTTTTAGATAGAAATGCACAGTTAAAAGAATACTTTATTTATGAATATTCCTTAAAACGTGTCAGAAATTATTTTTGGAATTATGGACGTATCGCAAAAGAATTCCGTCTAGAATATTTATATCAACTTTCAAAAGAATTTAAAGAAGCGATGAACTTAAAAGAAATGCGTGAAGAAGATTTTACGAAGTTAGAATGGCAAAAAATAACACGTATTATTGAAAATCCTAAAGCTGCTTATAAATGGATGAATACAAGTGCACGTATTCGAAAAACAAAAAATTTCATCAAAAGACGTATTAGAAATGTAAAGAAAATATTACATATTTAAAGAAGATGAAAAGGAGGATTTATCGGTGAATCAAATTAAAGTCAGTGTGATTGTTCCGGTGTATAATGCTCAGCAATATTTAAAGGATACTTTAGATACTATTCTTGGACAATCTTTAAAATCAATTGAAATTATCTGTGTGGATGATGGTTCATCTGATGAATCTCTATCCATATTAAAAGATTATCAAAATAAAGATTCTCGATTAATTGTATTAACACAACAAAATCAATATGCTGGTGTTGCGAGAAATAATGGGTTGAATATTGCTAGAGGGAAGTATGTAGTGTTTTGGGACGCTGATGATTTATTTGAAAAGAATGCTCTTGAATGTATGTATAAAAAATGTGAAAAAGATCAGGCTGATTTATGTGTATGCGCAGCTAACCGATATGATTCATTGACTCAAACGATCATTAAGACAGGAACATATTTAAAAAAAGAGATGTTACCAGATCATATTCCTTTTTCTAAAAAGACCCATCCTCGTTATATCTTTAATTTTTCTACAAATGTTCCATGGAATAAGATGTGGAAAAGATCTTTTATAGAAAAACATCATTTAAGATTTCAAAATCTTAAACAAGCAAATGATACTTATTTTTCCATGATGTCTTATTTTTTGGCAGAGTGTATTACTGTTGTTGATAAACCATTAATGCATTATCGTATTAATAATACGCAAAGTTTAACGGGGAAAGCATCTTCTACAGTTTTTTGTAGTTATCAAGCTTATTATCAAGTATATCAAGATTTAAAAAATGATATTCATTTTACAACAGAAATCAAGCAGTCTTTTGACAATAGACTTATTAATGGTATGCTGTATTCTTTAAAAACACAATCAATGGTGCAATCCTTTATGAAAATATATATCAAATTACAACAAAGTCTTATTCATGATTTTCAAATTTCACAACAATTAAATCAAGATTATTTCTATGTCAAAAAAGATTATCAAGACTTTAAAGATGTTATGACACTTACTCCACATCAGTTTTTACTAACACAATATCAAATGACTAATCGTCATATATATACACGAGGTCATGGCTTTTTATATCGTATTTATTATGCCCTTTATTATTCAAGGATATGGAAGCTTTGTATGAAATTAAAAGAAAATCTCAAAAAGTTATAGGTTATGTGAAAATGACTTATAATTTTTTTATTTTTATGAAAAGATATGTTATAATGCATAAAAGCAGGTGATGATTTTGAAAAGTTATATAAAAATGGTTTTACAAGTTCTTCGACGTTTAGATTATATACTTATATATATATGGTATAGAATGAGGTATGGAATAACACCAAGACAGGTTTTGTTTTTATCAGATTCTCGAAATACAATGACTGGTAATTTTAATTTTATTGAGAAGGCTTTGGATGAAAGTTATATTATCAAGAAACATTTATATGAATCAAGTTTGATGAAACATGATAAAAAATCAATCTGTAAAGATATGGCGACTTCTCAATATATTCTCATAGATGATTTTTATCCCATTATTTATCCTATACCTTTAAGAAAGCAGACAAAATTGATACAGGTTTGGCATGCGGTAGGAGCATTTAAAACGGTAGGTTTTGCTAGAAAACAAAACCATGATCGATTTTCTATGACACATCGTCATTATACAGATACGATTGTAAGTAGTGAAAGTATTAGAAAAGATTATGCAAAAGCTTTTCGTATGGATATTCAAGATGTTCATAGTTATGGAATTCCTAGAACAGATATTTTTTTTGACAAAGATTATAAAAAGCAAATCAAAAAAGATTTATATGATAAATATCCAATGTTAAAAGGGAAAAAGGTTATATTATTTGCTCCTACATTTAGAGGTAACGATATTCATAAGGCTTATTATGATTTTAGTCAAATACATTTTTCATCTTTACAACAATCATTAGGTGAAGATTATGTTTGTATTATCAAATTACATCCATTTATTAAAAACAAATATCAAGAAACTTTAGATCCTCAATTTTATATTGATTTGACTTCAATGCGTGAAATTAATGATTTATTGTTTATAACAGATATATTAATAACGGATTATTCATCTGTTATTTTTGAAGCATCATTACTTGATATTCAAACTATATTCTTTGCTTATGATTTACAAGAATATATTCAAGCACGAGATTTCTTTTATCCTTATGAAGAATATACTTATGGTCCAGTTGTTAAAAATCAAAAGGAACTAGAGAAGGCTATTTTAAATCCAAATGACTATTCTCAAAAAAAGGAAAAATTTCAGAAAAAATTTATGTCATCTTGTGATGGAAAATCTACAAAGCGTTTTGTAGAACAATTATTAGGAGGAAAATCATGAGTATTATTGTTAATATTGGTATTTTTGAATTAAATATTTTGTATTTTTTTATGAAATGTTTACCAGTTCAAAATAAGATAACTTATATATCACGTCAAATGGATGTGACACCTTTGGATTTTCAAATGATTATAGATGAAACAAAAAAAGTAAACCCAGATATTCAACATGTTGTTTTAGCAAAAATGTTAAAAAAAGGAATGAAAAATCATATTTTATATTGTTTTCATATGTTAAAACAAATGTATCATATAGCAACTTCTAAAATGGTTATTTTAGATACTTATTGCATTCCTGTATGTATATTAAAACAACGTTCAGACTTAGTCGTCATTCAAATTTGGCACGCTTTAGGTGCGTTTAAAAAATTTGGATATAGCATTTTAGACCAACCAGAAGGATCAAGTTCAAAGATTGCTCATTTAATGAGAATGCATAAAAATTATACTTATGTTTTTTCAAGCAGTGAATATACAAGACCTTTCTTTGCTGATGCATTTCATGTAAACTTATCTCAAGTCAAAGTCTTTCCTTTACCCAAAACAGATTTATTAGTTGATGAGAATCATAAACAGGTTATAAGCCAGAATATACTAGAAACTTATCCACAACTATGTCAGTCAGATAAAAAAATCATTGTTTATGCTCCTACTTTTAGAAAAGATGACCACGTACTCTATAACGCTATTAAAGAGCTTATTGATGTTATAGATTTTAATCAATATCATCTTGTATTAAAATTGCATCCATTAACAACATTTCATATTCATGATTCTAGAATTATCGAAGATCATCAATATACTTCTTTAGAATTTTTCCATGTTGCAAACTACATTATTACAGATTATTCGGCAGTTATATTTGAAGCCTCATTATTAAACAAACCTTTGTTTTTTTATGCATTTGATTATGAAGAATATATGAGAAAACGTAGCATGTATATTGATTATATACATGATTTACCGGGAACTATTTTTCAAAGCCCAAAATCTCTTATAGAATCTTTGAATCATCCACAAAGATATGATATTCAATCTTTTGCTCATAAGATGATTGCTAAACCTCAAACAACATATACACAAGATATTGTTCGTTTTATGATGGAACAGTGGAAATAAAGAATGCCTATTTTGAGCATTCTTATTATTTTATATCATCATATTTTTCTTATCTTATTCATATACTATTTGTATGATAGGAGGACAATATGAATAGGGGAGAAATATATTATGCAGATTTATCACCAGTCATTGGTAGTGAACAAGGTGGATATAGACCGGTTTTGATTTTACAGAATAATAAGGGTAATAAATATTCTACAACGGTTATCGTCGCACCTATTTCTTCAAGAATGACTAAAAATGATTTACCAACACATGTCATCATTGAAACACCATTTTTAGAAAAGAAATCAGTCATCTTGTTAGAACAGATACGAACAATTGATAAAAAAAGAATAGATGAACGTTTAGGAGTCTTGTCAGAATCCTTGATGGATAAAGTAAATTCGGCCATTAAAACAAGTTTAGACATTAAATAAGAGATATGATATAATGGTTGCAATTAAGGAGTGATATAGATGAATATTAGAAAGATTAAAGAAAGAGCCAATCAACTGTTGAGTGTTGATAAGCAACAATATATACGTATTCTTATGATATTAGTATTGTTGGAATTGATTCCAACTTTATTTAGTACAGGACATGATATATTATCACGCATAATTTATATCATAATAAGTCTTGCTTTTATTGCTGTTTCACATGGATATGTTGTCAGTTCATTAAAAATGGTTAGAAATCAATCTTCATTATTATCTGATGATGATGCTCTTGTAGGGTTTAAAAGATTTAAAGGATTGTTTTCTACATATTTATTGAATAACATTGTTTTATTTTTTATTACTTTTGCTGCTATGTTTATTTTAATGATGATTTTTGGTGCTTTTTTATCAGGAATTCAATTAGATAGTTTTGCTAATGAAATATCATTATCAGGAAATTATACACAAGTATTATTGAGTATTTTCAGTCAATCACCATCACTTTTAGCTGCATTTATATTGTTTTATATGCTTATGATTGTTATTGTGTTTGTGATATCTTCTTATTTGTTTGCAGTTCCATATTTACTTGAAAGATATCAAATGACAAATTTAATGGCTATTAAAGAATCTTATCGTTTTATGAAAGGACATATTTTTGATTATATTAAATTAAATCTTTCATTTTTAGGATGGATTCTTGGATTGATGATTATTCAAATGGGATTAAATCGATTATTGATGTTTTTACCTATTTTAGGAGCTTTAATAAGTGCTATTATTACAGGTATTATTGGGGTTTATACTTATTTACCACGTTATCAATTATCAAAAGCTATTTTCTTTGAAGAATTAGCATATTATCGTTATGATCATCATCAGACATACGGTGGAGATGAAAATCATGTTTAACCAACATTTTAGTAGAAGAGTGCCAACTCAAGTGAAATGGATGTTTATTTTAGTGATTTTACCACTTTATATGTATTGTGGTTCATTGATTTTGAGTGCTCTGTTTAAATTTATTATTTTACAATTTCATATTCAGTTTGATTATAATCAATTAAATGCCTATTTAAATCTTATTTTTGATTTGATCTTATTGGTTTTAGCTGGCTGGTTATTGAAAGATAGTATGATTGAACAGTTTAAAGATTTTAAGAAAAATATCAAAAACAATTTGTTTTATGGTTGTATTGTAGGTGTTTTATTGATTTATGTTTGTCAAATTATTGGTGGATTGCTGACACTGGCATTAGGTGGAAATCAGACAAGTGAAAATCAGCAGTTAATTGAATCTATCACAACTTCGTATCCAGTGATTATGATTTTTGTATCATGTATATTGGCACCTATTGTGGAAGAAATGTTATTTAGAGGGATTGTTTTTGGATGGATTTATGAATGGAATCCAAAGATGGCACATTTGATTTCAGCCTTTATATTTGGTTTTATTCATATTATGTCAGCTGTTTTTGCAGGCAATCTTTTAGAATGGGTACAAATTTTTTCTTATGGATTGATGGGATTTGCATTAAGTTATTTATATGAAAAACAAAATAATATATATGTTCCTATTTTATCGCATATGATGAATAATATCATTTCGATGTGTTTAGTGTTATTGTAGTGTAAAGGGGCTGTAACGAAATAAATATTCGTAAGTCCACCTAAAAAAGAAAACGACAATGATTATCTTTAATGATTATCATTGTCGTTTTTGGTATAATTAGATTATGGAATCTTCTAATTTTATGCAATCTAATTACACTGATAATTATAACGCAATTCAGTTATCTTTGCCACTAGATTTGGGTATAAAAATTAATCCTGACGATGAGGTTGTTTCTTTCTTAAAGGCGCTGGA
>NZ_NFLY01000045.1:0-22472 GCF_002161155.1 Massilimicrobiota sp. An105 | reverse complement strand
CTATAATATAAAAGGTGGTGCAGTTGCGTATATTCAATAATATCATCTCAGTGGTGTAGTTGTTGAAATTGGTGGTGCACTTTATGCTATTGATGGTGCAGTTCATTGCAAATAATCAGTGACTGTCTAACCATTCGCATATCTAATATACAATGACCTTTACCATAACAGAAATAATTGAATTAAACATTATTATATCACCCAATGTTGTTAGATTGGTAACAATAAAGAAAATGATTAATAAATATGCTCTATAAGCATAGGGAATGGCATAAAAGAAGTATTTGGTTATATATAATAAATTTGATATAATCAATATGAGGTGATATTGATGATTAAACATTTATATTTAATGAGACATGGAGAAACGCTATTTAATAAAAGAAGAAAAATACAGGGTTGGTGTGACTCCCCTTTAACCAAAACTGGCATCTTGCAGGCCAAAGCAGCAAAGAAATGTTTAAAAGATATTTCATTTGATCATTACTATAGTTCTACATCTGAAAGATGTTGTGATACATTAGAAATTATTATCGGACAGGATACACCCTATAAAAGATTAAAACAACTTAAAGAAAGAAATTTTGGTGATTTTGAAGGAGAAAGTGAAGATTTAAACCCAAAGCGTTGGAGTGAATTCAATTATGATGACTTATTCCCTCATTATGGTGGAGAATATACGCATGATGTTGTAGAAAGAATGTCAAAATGTTTACTTGAAATCATGGAAAATGACGATCATCAAAATGTTTTAGCTGTATCTCATGGTGGTGCCTGTTATTCCTTCTTAAGTTCAGTAACTGATCCAAATATAGTAAGGGATAATGGCGGTTTCACTAATTGCTGTATTTTACACTTTGAATATAACGATGGAAAATTTAAATATATTGATATCTTAAGACCAGAATTCAGTTAGTAATCGTACTCTATTATTAAAGCAGGACAAAATAGTCCTGTTTTATTATTCATGAAATCTATCATATTTATCAAACTATTCTTTAAGCATCATTATAAAAACGTTTCTTGTCTATATCATCATTATTTTAACTTGTTGGTGTATATGATATAATTATTATAACAATGATATTCAAAAAGAGAGGA
This sequence comes from Massilimicrobiota sp. An105, assembly GCF_002161155.1. NCBI lineage: Bacteria > Bacillati > Bacillota > Erysipelotrichia > Erysipelotrichales > Erysipelotrichaceae > Massiliimicrobium > Massilimicrobiota sp. An105. Next base: position 21,371 of record NZ_NFLY01000045.1, on the reverse strand, counting down.
CTTGAACAACCATGAAACAAATTGATCCCTATTCCTATCAATGTGGTGTTATTGATTGTTTTAATGAAATGGTCAAAGCTGGTATAAAAAATATAGCTTTAGCTCATCCTTGTACTACCAAAGAAGAAAGAGATAGCTATATTCCTTTTGTGGAAACTATCACAAATCAATATCAAACTTATTATTATTTGGATGATAATCCTTTAATTACTGATTTATTTCCTTATTCACTCAATAGAAAAACATATAATATTATCTTTTATAAAGAAAAGAAATATATAGAAGAATATATTGCATTAAAAGAACACAAAAGGCAATCTATTATAAATCAACAATATTCTCAGTTAAGAACAGAAATCGCTTATGAATTTGGTCATCTGTTAAGTTATTCAGATCAAACGATTGAACAATATATAAATATGAACAATGAAAAGGAAAATGATGAAGGAGAGGTATCATATGACCACTGAAAATTATTTAGTCATTATTATTGGATTCGTAGTTATAGCCACTGGAATTTATCATTATTTATCTCAGAAGCCTCTTACAATTTATCATAACATTCGCCCTATACTTGCTAAAAATATAACAGATGTTGCTAAACATAATCATGCCACTGCACTATTATTGTTTATATATGGATTGATTTTCATTTTAGAAGGCGTTATTTTCGACCAAACAGTTGTTCTTCATATAGCCATTTTCACTGCTGTACCTGGAATGTTTGTTGTTATGGCCATTTATGAATTTTTTATAAGGAGAAAATATTCAAAAAGGTAAGGTAAGTGATTATGCTTACCATTTTTTTATAGATCATATATTTATATACTTCATCAATTCAAAATTTTTATAATAGTTCTATTATTTAATTATCAAAATAGTAGCAATTTATTTGAAAATATGTTCTTAAGCCAAATAAAAAGAGATTTTCTAAATGATGATTAAACTCAACATTTCTAAAATCTCCTATTTATATATTTTGATGATTTTTATATTTTAGAAACACACACTACATGCTGTGTATCCTTCATTTTTAGCTTCACTTAAAGAAATTGCAATCTGACTTCTTCTTAAATAACGACAACCATCGCGATGATATTTTTCACCTGTTCTTGTTATATAAACTGTTTCTCCTACATAATTATTTGATGATTGTGTTGTTCCATTTGTAGAAGAGTGATGTGTTGTATGATGAGATGATGTTGTTGATTTCTTTTGTGTAGAAGGAACTGTAATATAACATGTTTGGGTATGTCCATCAACACTAGCACTTATTGTTGCAGTTCCTGCTTTTAAGGCAGATATATGACCTGCTTCATCTACAGTCACAACATCTGGATTGCTTGATGCATATGTAATTGCATGATGACTATTTGTCGTTACTTTTAATGTCTGTGTTTCATTTGGTTTCAAAGTCATTGACGCATTTGAAGCTTTCAAAGTTACTTCTTCAATCGTAACAGGTATATCTATTGTTGATTGATTTTGATATTCATCTTTAACTATAGCTTTCGCAACATATTTTCCTGGTGTATTGTCATTGACATCATCATCAATAATGGTAGTCTCATATTCCGATAAATCCTGTATAGATAGGCATTCTTCATAATCAATAGTATGATTTTGTAATGCAGTTACTTCTTCTCATAATTGTAATTGAGGCGACGTTGTATCTTCTACTGAAATATATAAAGTTTCTTTTTTATTTCCCAATTGAAAATCAATTGTATAATCTCCAACATCTAATATTTCTTCAAAATCATCTATATCTTGACTACTATATTCAATATCACCATTAGTTTCAATAAAATCATCAAATTGATTTGGTAAAGTTTCTCCATATTCTAAAGTTAATATATCTTTGATTAAATGAAAATCTTGCCTATTCCATAAAATAATACCTATAATGCATACAATAACAAATATACCTAAAATTGGTAAAACAATTTTCTTTTTTATTTCCCCATAATCTTTTCCCCTATCTTTCCTCAAAAACTGCTTTATCACCTGTATGTAAATAAATGCGATATTTTTCTATAATCTCTTCTAATTCATTATATGTATTGACTTTAGAGAGATGATTCTTAATAGCACTTGCTGATTTTAAACCTTTGATATACCATGGAGCATGCCCTCGCATTTGTCTCATGGCATTTTTTTCTCCTTCAACACTCATTAATCTTTTAGCATGTGATAAGCATTGATTGAGTTTTTCATCCATTGTTGGTTCGTCTAATAAAACTCCATTTTCAACATAAGCAACCATCTGTTGAATAACCCATGGATTCCCAAGTGCTGCTCTTCCAACCATCACAGCATCACAACCTGTTTCTTCCAACATACGTTTTGCATCTTGAGCCGTTTTGACATCTCCATTACCAATAACGGGAATAGAGACAGCTTCTTTCACCTGTCTGATATAGTCCCAGTTGGCACGACCTTCGTACATTTGTGAACGTGTTCTTCCATGTACAGCAATAGCACTCGCTCCTGCTTTTTCAATCAATTTTGCAATTTCTACACAGTTAATAGAATCAAAGTCATAACCAATACGTATCTTAACAGTCACTGGCTTGCTGACAGCTTCCACCACATTTTTAACAATATCATAAACCAAATCAGGATACTGCAACAAATAACTTCCTGCATGAGCTTTTAAAACTTTCTGAACAGGACATCCCATATTAATATCAATAATATCACAATTGGAATGTTCATCTACAAATTTGGCTGCTTTGACCATGGAATCTACATCCCCACCAAATATCTGTATACTGACTGGATGTTCATCTTCATCAATCGTCAACATTTCGATCGTTTTTTGATTACCATAACACAAGGCTTTATCACTAACCATTTCACTAACGACTAACCCAGCTCCAAATTCTTTAATAATCTTTCTAAACGCAACATTTGTGATACCAGCCATAGGCGCCATAATAATTCTATTCTTAATTTCAACATTTCCAATTCTCATTTTTTTCACCATAACACAATATAACATACTTTCTTGAAAATACAAAGACAAATACTTGATATAGTATAAAACATAGGAGGCGATAAAGAATAAATTTTCCATTGGCAATGTCATATTTTTCCCTCTCCCATTCAAAATACATTGTTAGTAATAAACAAATGCGATTCTCATCAAAAGAATCGTATTTTTTTGTTATAATGATGATTGAGGTGATCATGATGGAAAAACACATAAAAGTGGGTGTAGGTGTTATGATTATTCATGATAATCAAGTACTCATGGGACATAGAAATGCTCATTATGAAGATACAGGTGGTATCTATCAACCTGATTGCTGGTGTCTACCAGGTGGCAAACAGGAATTTGATGAAACAATATATGAATGTGCAAAAAGAGAAGTCAAAGAAGAAACAAATCTTCATATTGAAGATTTACATATTGTTAATGTTGTTGATGATTTCCAAAAAGATAAACATTTTGTAACGATTCATGTTATGGCCAAAAAATATGATGGTAAGCTCCAAGTCATGGAACCTGATAAACAAGATGAATGGCGCTGGTTTTCATTAAATGAGTTACCTAAAAATATTTATTTACCCTCACTCAAATTTATTGAATTTTATTTGAATAAAAATAAAAGATCTGTCAACCATATAAACAGATAACTTACACTTTCCCCTCTATTTTTCCTCCCCAATATAAAATAGATGTAAGTTATCAAAGTTATATTCCTAATATTGGTAAACCCCAAAAAGAGAAGGCACCTTCCCCTTGTGCCTTCTTTTTTTATAAAAATTTATCTTTATCTATATGACTTTTCATTTTATATCATTATTTGAAAAGTGATTACATATTGGCTATTTTTCTGACTATATTTGCTGTTCTTATCGTTAGTTTTGCACTGATATTTGCACTTGCTGTCTTGGACCACCAATTTGTTTTTTGATAATCTTTACGACTAAAAGACCAAAATATCACTTCTTTATAATTCTCTATCTTTTCTAATTCTTTTTTTGGTTCCCCAATTTCATTATAGACGTCCAAGAATTTTGCTGGCGGTATAATAAAAATAAGATTATCATAAATATCTTTGTTATTATTGCCCCACCATTGAGGTGAATTGTGTAAAATATCTAGAAGATCTTGTTTTGATATAACAAAAACAGAAATGTCTAAATGAAACTGATTGTGAATCATGAGTTCAATTTGATTTGTCAACTTCTTTATATCATCTTCGTGACTAGAAAAAATAACATTTCCACTATTAAGATAAGTCTTAACATCTTCAAATGCAAGTTGTTCAAAACCTTCTTTTAATGCTGGCATAAAGACTTTATTTTTTCCACTTACATTGATTCCTCTCAATAAGGCAACATATCTTTTCATATTCTTCATCGCCTCTATAAATTAGGATTTATTTCTCTAATATTCTTTTCAAATCCATAACAAACTGTGTTTGCTGTTTTTTTAAATATGATTTTACAAATGGCTTCATATAGAATTTCTTTGCTGTTACCTGTTCTGTAAAATCAATCTCCGTTTTATCGTCTATGGAAGTGAAAATGCCAATCTAATGTCCTTTCATATTGCTATTTTCCATATCAAATTCACAGCGCTTATGTGGTTCTACAACAGTGATAGTAAAAGTGGTGGGATAGCCGTTTTTGGTATATTCAATAAATTGTTCTTCATTTATTACTTCCGTTTTACTTAAATCACTTCGCCATTGAGTATATTTATCAACTGCTAAAACAGTTTCCCAAACTTTATGAATATTACTATCAATGCTGTCTTTTATATTTGAAATTGTCATTTTTTGCACTTCCTCTCAAATTATAATTTTTATTGAATATATTCCAATAATGGTCTTAGATATTCCTTATCAGTCCAATCACATTTTTCTCCTACTGCACTCATGAGTGCTTTCATCCAAGGTTCATAAGTGCTAGGATCTTTCTTTGCTATAGCTTTTTGTAACATTTTGCATAAAGTTCTATCTTTCAATGACATTTTTTCTTCATCCCAAGCACCTCTCGCATAAAATGTTGGTACATTTTTTAAATCTTCTTTAAGATTATGTGCTTTTACTTCATTAAATGCTTTCTTGTCAAATGGTGATGCACCAACACATAGTATAGCTATTTTTTTATTTTTTAATAAATGATAGTTTTTCCTAAGAAATGATAAACCTGCTATACCAGAAGCATAGATACCACCACATAATACAATTGTATTATATTTTTCTATATCTTTTATCTTTGCATGTGGTGTTTCTATATAATCAAATTGAGTTTCTTCAATTAACCAATTGACATATTTTTTTGTTGATCCATACTTTGATTGATAAATGATAATACCATTTTCCATATTTTCATCTCACTTTCTCATAACGCATTTTCATGATAAATTATATTTTACAATACAATTATATCAGGAATATATCACACAATCATTTCTTTTCAGCTTCTAACAAACTATTATCTCCAAAATTTTTTGTATCATCAAATAGTCGTAAGACATTCTATGATTTCACAACATAAAAAAAGAATATCCTACTGGATATCCTCTAATAATGATTTTAATTCATCTTCACTAAAAGTATACTTTGAATTACAGAACTGACATGTCATTTCACAACCATGATCTTCATCAATCATCGCTTGAATTTCATCTTTTCCTACTGTCATTAATGCATTTCTCATTTTATCTTTTGAACAGTCACATTCAAAAGATAAGTCTTGTGCATCTAATATTTCAACATCTTCAAAAATCATTTTTAATATTTCTTCAGGTGTATGACCTTCATTTAATAAAGCAGAAACCGCTGGGAAATTTCTCATTTTATCTTCAATATAAGAAATATCTTCATCACTGGCTTCAGATAAAAGTTGGATAATAAATCCACCGCTAGATAAGATTTCATTTGTTGTATCAACAAGAACACCTAATGAAACGACAGATGGCACCTGTTCTGATACCATAAAATAATAAGAAAAGTCTTCACCAATTTCACCAGTCTGGATAGGTACAGTCCCAACAAATGGTTCTTTTAATCCCATATCCTTAATCACTTGTAAAGTTCCCTGATTTCCTACAGCTAAACCAACACCGAGTTTACCTGTATCTTCATAAGTATAATGAACATGTGGATTTCCAACAAAAGCTTTAATTTTCCCATCACTATGTGTACATGCCATTAATGTGCCAATAGATCCACCACCGTTCATTGTGACGGTCATTTTCTCATGATTTTTATTCATCGCTCCAAGCATCAAAGTGGCTGACATCAAACGTCCTAAAGCTGCTGAAGCTGTTGGCCATAAGTCATGCTTTTGTCTTGCTGTTTCTAATAAATGCTGTGTTGTACATGCAAATACACGACAGTTTTTTGATTGTACTAAACCTCTCACTAAATAATCTTTCATCTTTTAACCTCCTAGCGCAAAGTAACCAATTAACGGAATAACCATAGACGCAATAATAATAAGAACCAATAATTTACTCATTGTACTTCTTTTCATTGTAATCTCCTCTTACAAAAATAAGCACATACGTGCTTATTTCATTTCATCTAATAAATCATCATCTAAATTCACTGTGTTTTTCTTTTCTTCTACTGGCGGGTTTTGATCATGATGATCATCGTCATCCACACCATTATCCATTTCTAACATATGTCCAGTGTTATATAATGATTCAATTTGTTCATTATTTAATGTTTCATGCTCTAATAAAGCATTCGCAATAATAATTAACTTATCTTTTTGTTCATTGATAATCTGACGACATTGTTCATAACAAGTATCAATAATCTTACGAACTTGCTGATCAATTTCATAAGCAATTTGACCAGAATGTGTATTGCTTGTAGAAGAATAATCTCTACCTAAGAATACTGCATCATGACCAGAATCATATTTAATTGGTCCTAAATCAGACATACCTAATTCAGTAACCATTAATCTGGCAATACGAGTCGCCTGTTCAATATCATTATGCGCACCAGAAGAGACATCACCAAAGAAGATTTCTTCAGCCACACGTCCACCCATAAATCCAGTAATGCTTGCCATTAACTGTGATTTTGTTTGGAAATATGTTTCTTCTTTTGGTGTCATTAAGTTATATCCACCAGCTTGACCTCTAGGAATAATAGTGACTTTTTGAACTTTATTGGCATCCTCTAAAGTTAAACCAATAATTGCATGTCCTGCTTCATGATAAGCAACCAATTTTCTTTCTTTTTCTGTATACTTACGTGATTTTTTCGCTGGTCCACCAATAACACGGTCAATTGCTTCATCAACATCATCTAAAGTAATACGTTTATGTCCTAAACGAACCGCTAATAAAGCCGCTTCATTTAATACGTTAGCTAACTCTGCACCTGAGAAACCAGGAGTACGTTGTGCAATGTTATCAAAATTCACATCATCTGTAAATTTCTTATTACGTGCATGCACACGTAAGATTTCAGCTCTCGCTTTTTTATCTGGGTTTGCAACTTGAATTTGTCTATCAAAACGTCCTGGACGAAGTAATGCAGGGTCTAAGACATCAGCACGGTTTGTTGCTGCTAAAATGATAATACCTTCATTACCACTAAATCCATCCATTTCAACTAATAACTGGTTCAATGTCTGTTCACGTTCATCATGTCCACCACCGACACCAGTTCCTCTTTGACGCCCCACAGCATCAATTTCATCAATGAAGATGATACATGGTGCATTTTGTTTTGCTTTTTTAAACATATCACGCACACGTCCAGCACCAACACCAACGAACATTTCTACGAATTCAGAACCTGAAATAGAATAGAAAGGTACATTGGCTTCACCAGCCACTGCTCTCGCAAGTAATGTTTTACCTGTACCTGGAGGCCCTACAAGTAATACACCTCTAGGAATTTTAGCCCCCATGTTGGCAAATTTCTTTGGATTTTTCAAGAAATCTACTAATTCTTTTAATTCTTCTTTTTCTTCATCTGCTCCAGCAACATCTGTAAATCTTGTTTTGCTGTCTTTCTCTAATTTTGCACGTGAGTTTCCAAAATCGAAAGCTTTGGCATTGGCACCCCCGCCACCACCAATACTTCTCATTACAAAAAACATCACACCAATCAATAAAATATATGGAAGTAAACCTAATAAAGTATCTACCAACATATTTTCACTTTTTGCATCTAAAACTTCAACTGTAATACCTTTATCTTCCATTAACTGAATTAAAGAATCTAATTCCTGATCAGTCTGTGGAACATTTGTTTTAAATGTATAATTGACTTCTTGACCTTCTTCAGTCTTTGTATATTGTCCTTCTACACTTGTCACATAAATACCAGGCATCACTGATACTTCAGTTACATTTTCTTTATTGACAATTTCCGTAAACTCAGTATAGTTCACTTCATTTGTACGCCCCATATTTAATAATGGAACTAATGAACTCAATAAAATAATGACAAGAACCCAAGGCAATATGGCTTTTATTAAACTCTTATTCTTATTGTTCATATAATCTCCTTTTCACTACTGATAACATTCTTCTTTTAAAATGCCTACATAAGGTAATTGACGATATTTCTCATTAAAATCCAATCCAAATCCAATCACAAATGCATTAGGAATTTCAAATCCTACATACTTTGCTTCAATTGGATAAGTACGTCCTTCTTTTTTATCTAACATTGTAACAATTTCAACAGAATTTGCACCACGTTCTTCAAGCATTGCTTTGACTGTTGTTAATGTTTTACCGGTATCTAGAATATCTTCTACAAGTAAGATATCTTTACCTTTGACATCCTGATCCAAATCTTTCTTGATTGTAATTGTTCGTGATTCAACACCTTCATAACTGCTGACATCCATATAATCAAATGTCACATCTAATTCTATATATTTAGATAATTCCGCTAAAAAAGGAACAGATCCTTTTAATAAACCAACCAGAATCACTTCTTCATCATTATAATCATTTGTAATTTGTTTTGCTAATTCTTTACACTTCTCAACAATTTCTTCTTGAGTATATAAAATCTCTTTAACATCTTTATGCATACTTCTCACTCCTTATAATAAGCCTTTTTATTTTATCACAAATACATTTGGTTTTGTAGTCAAATAATCAATGTTTTTTGCAATATGTGGAACTAAAACAATAGTTCCATCCTTATTCACGACAACAGGCCATGTTTTTCTTTTCAAAGCAGGAATTTTTGCATTTATAAATAGACGTGAGAGTTTTTTTGTTCCAGAAGATGTCATAATGCTATCGCCTTCTTTCATTGTACGGATAGTAATTGGATAATCTTCAGGGGCAAGAAAGACCCCTTCATTGATATGACCACTATCTAATAAATGGAAATACTCACAACCAAAAGGCATATATTCTCTAAATTCAAAATGATAGCCCTTGGTTTTACATTTATCAATGATGTAGATATTATCGTATTCTTTTATGAACAGATAATTAACTGGTAAATTCATTTGAATATTTGGTTTCACACTATCAATCTGATGCTTGATTTCCTGAATAAGAGAATAAGAAATTAACTGTGTTGGCATCACATCACGTAAAATTAAATAAAGGAAGATTTCTCTTAACTCTTTAGGAATATAATAATAGTAAATAATGCCATCTGTTTTATATTGTTGGTAATAGGTTTGAACTTTAAACTCTAATTCTTTGATTCTTTGATTATGTGCTTCAGCCTTTTTTAAAAGTTCTTCTTTTTGTTGTAATGTATAATGATTCAAAACAGTATTACGAACTTTATCTCTTTCAAAATCCGTTTCAAAATTTGTATAATCATCATGATAAGGAATATGTCCATCTTGACATCTTTTAATGATTTCTTCTTTATATAGACACATTAAAGGTCTAATAATGCGCATATTTTGAACATGTGTTTCCTGTTTAATTCCTAAATAGTGAACCGTATTATGATGGGATAACTGCATATAAATAGTTTCCAGATGATCATCTAAATGATGACCTAAAATCACACCATCAACATGATAAAGATCATAGATTTCTTTATAAAAATTATATCTTAACGTTCTTGCCTGATTTTGAAAATTACCCTGATGATAATCTTGAGGATGAAATTCTTTATAATAGAAAGGAATTCCATACGTTGCACAATAATCACTGACTAACTCATAATCCATATAACTATCATGACGATAATTATAATTCACATGAGCAACCAGCAAATGATACCCTTCCTTTCTTAAAGTATCTAAAAGATACATTGAATCGCATCCACCAGATATACCAATCACGTAATATTTTGAACGATCTAATAACTCTAAATTCATGCTATCACTCCATGAGGACATTATATCAAAGAAATGATAATTCCAAAACAAAAATCCCAATATTTTGGGATTATTGCTTACATATTTTTAAAACCATGATGGTCATATCATCATTCCTTTGTTCATCATTTGCCAATGTCATAAATAAATGAGCAATATCTTTAGGATGATCATCACCAATCAAATATTCATTATCCTTTAAAAATTCTCTAAAATGTCCTGAAAAACCATCACTTACCATAAAAATCATATCATTTTCTTTCAAAGTTTGTTTTTGAATCATTGTTTCAAGTGGTGAAACAATACCCATCGGTAACGTTTTAGATTCTACTTCTATGATTTCATGATCACGTAAAATATAGGTTGGACAAGCCCCATATTTCATAAATGTTGTCACTCCATTGACCAGATTGATTTCTATCATATCAACCGTAGTAAACATATCATTACGATTTTTAATTTTTAATAAAGCATTCACTGATTGAATGGTATCATTTAAAGAAATGCCATTTGTAATTAACTGTTTCATGACATCTAATGTCAAGCTTGAATCATCACTTGCTTTTTGTCCCTGCCCCATACCATCACTCAAGGCAAAATAGTCATTTTCATTCATAGAAAAAATCGTATAACTATCCCCACAGGCAATACTTTCTTTAGCACATTGTGAGACTCCGTATTGAATAAAATAACGGGTATGATGTTTTAAAACAAGATATGTATAACCTAACTGATGCATGGGTGTTTTGATAACTTCTACATCCAATGTTTCATTAAGATAAGCTTCAAGAATCGGTATAAATTCATTTTCAATTTCTTCTCTAGTCATATCATATAGCCCTATTTCTAAATAATAGACTGATTGTGATTCATAGTATTTTTTAAGATGTGCCAATTGAAAATGATAACCTTCCATATGTTCATAAATATGCTTTTCTTCAATATGTCCAATTTCCAGTTGATGAGAAAACTGATGAAAAACATGATTTAATAATGAAAATTGATGATAGAGATCATTTTTCATCACTTTATATTCTTCCTGAACTCGTCTGATTTTCCGATAATCTTTACGATACTGCTGTACTAAAGCTAGATATTTTTCTGGATTTAAACAATATTGATGAATAAAATCTTCATCAGCTTCACTATAACTTTCTTTTAATCCTTTATTCATTAATTTGACTAAACGATGTGGTCCATATTTTTTATGAAAGCAAGTGGTTTGACTTGAACAATTCTGACACATATCTTCATAAATATAACCCACATATTCTAAAGAACGATTAGGTGCAGGTGCTTTCGTAAACAAAGCCGTCATCTGTTCAAATAAATGACAGAAAGAATCAACCTGTTTTGATAATTGTTGTTTAAAAGTCATTTCCTGATAACTTGAAGACAACACAGGTTTATGTAAACGCATCGGTAAGATGAAAAAAATCAAGCCACTGGCAACGACAATAAATCCATGATATGTATATTGAAAATCTAAAAAGAATGGCAAAATAAGATGAGATACAAAATATAGAGAGACGATAGTTGATTTTTTATGACAAGGAATCATATAGAAAAAGAAAAGGGGTAGTAAAAAAGATAAAATATCATCTTTATATCCTAGATCCATCAACAGCATCAACATAGCACTATAAAATAATCCTGGCAATAAATCATCTAAACATTCATGATAAATCATAATTAAAATAAAAATACGAATTAATATCATTGTTGACATTTGAGAATATGGCAATAACCCCATTGTACATATAAGAATTACAACTGTTAAAGCTTTCATTCTTTCATGAGTCAAAAGCTCAGCTTCGCCATGCATAAATATCGGTGTTAAAGATGTAAAAATCATTGTATTGATATATGTTAAAATAGTGAGTAATAAAGTTGAAAGTAAATCTATTTGAATATAAGCATAATAGATGCCTCCAATCAATGTTAAAAGATAGGGCACATATCTTGATTTCATAGATTGAAACAGTAAACAGAATTCTAAAATAACAAAAGATATAGCGCTTATCACAAAAACATCATAAGGAACATCTAAGAATATAACCCCTATACCAAGCCCTATAGCATAACCTATAATAGACTGATACCCACACATAAAGCACACATAAAAAAAAGGCAATGCAAATAATAATGATGTTGAATAAATATGTACAATAGAAATTAAAAAAGAAATTAATGTTATATAAAAAATAAATTGGTACCTAATCTTTTTCATACGACTAGGACTAAGAATCAGTTCCATTTTTCCCACCTCTTGCCATTATTATAGAGGTTCCTTTTTGCATTATTTGTCATATTTAAAAGATGATCATTATTTTTTCAAACAGACATCATTCTATAGATTTTACTTATCCTATTCAAAAGATTATACTAAAACTGAGAGACATCAAAGGAGGTCATAACTATGTCATATAAACGTGTTCAAACATATTTTCATCAGCTTCATTTAGCAGATCGTATTATTGATTTAAAGGATTCTAGCGCAACTGTTGAATTAGCTTCAAAAGCATTAGGATGTCAACCTCAACAGATTGCTAAAACTTTATCTTTTTTAATAGATGAACAACCTTTGCTGATTGTTATGGCTGGTGATGCCAAAATTGACAATAAAAAATATAAACAATACTTCCATAAAAAAGCAAAAATGATTCCTAATGAACTTGTTGAATCCTATATTGGACATAGTCCTGGTGGTGTATGTCCTTTTGCAGTCAAAGACAATGTACAAATTTATCTTGATATCTCTTTACAAAAGTTAGCATACGTCTACCCTGCAGCCGGTAATGATCATAGTGCGATTCGTTTATCTTATCATGAACTAGAAGAGTGTTGTCATCCTCAAGACTGGATAGATGTTTGTCAATAAGAAAAGTTCCCCCTAAAGGGAACTAATATTTAAAATAGAAGAGAACACCCTGTGGTGTATTTTCAACACCATATTCAAAATGATGCAATTCCAATATAGCTTTACAGATAGCTAACCCCAAACCAGTTCCACCTTCATTTCTGGCTTTATCAACTTTATGAAAAGAGAGCCAGATTTTTTGTATGTCTTCTTCTGGGATATGGGCCCCTGTATTTTCTACCGAGAAGCAATGTTCGTCCAAATGAATAATGACTTCTTCGCCTGCTTCTGTATAACGCAAAGCATTACTTATATAATTTGTAATAACCATTCCTATCTTAAAAGGATCGGCTTGGATAATACTAGAATCTAAATCAGTTTTCAAATGAACTTTCTGTGCTTCAAACAGACAAGCCATTGATTCTAAAGCTTCGTCAACGATATCTAATAAATCTACTTCTTCAAGATCCAATGTCATATTTTGAGATTCTAGTTTTGATAAGTCTAACATAGCTAAAACAAGTTCATTAATGCGTCTTGTTTCATTTTGAATGATTTGTATGTATTCATTACGTTTCTTTTCATCCTGTTCCAGTTCAACCATTTCACTAAAACCATTGATAATGCCTAGTGGTGTTTTAATTTCATGTGTAAAATTAGAAACGAACTCTTTTCTGACAATCTCTAGCTGTTGAACACGTTCAATTTCCTGATGCAAATCATTGATTGTTTTTTCTAATTCCTTACTCATCTTATCAACACTTCGAGCCAAATCACCAAGTTCATCATGGCGTGAGGTATCAATAGGATATTCAAACTGCTTACGAGAAATGCGCCAGGCAGCTAATTCTAATTGTTTGATTGGACGGACAATCATATAAGCTACAATAAAGCACATAATAATAATCAAAACAATGGCTAAAATATATGTTGATGAATTATCATACATAAATTGTTGTAAACTTTTCATACGTAGATTTTCATATTCCTGCGTTATAAAAATATAACCTACTGTTGCTGCATCTACAGTGACTTCTTCTTGCGTTTGATTAGGTGTGATCCAATCTTCTAATCGCATCATAATGGTAGAATAATATTTACCATTATATTCATAAGGATTAATCAAATAGTATTGTGTATAATCATAAATTGATGAATTAAATTCTTTTCCTGAATCTTTAAATTGTTCAAATTTTTTTTGAATTTGCTGTTTTAATCCATTAAAAGCATCATGATAATCAGTTAACATTGCTTTTTGTGTTAAGTTAGAAGAATATGATAAACCATCTGCTGAATATGGAAACAACAGCTCCATCTTGGCACTCATATAAGAACTGGCAACACCTTCTATATGTGTTATTTCACCTTCAACCTGATGCTCAATAACTGTCTGATTGTTGACTTTTATTTCTTTAAAATCCAAATCTCTCATTTCACCATTAAATTCATTATATTGGCCTATATGAACATCAATAGATATATCTAATTGTGAATTTTGATGTTGTATAATGACCTTCTCCAATTTTTCCAAATCTTTTTGACTCAATGAAGAAAAATCAATACCAACAGAATAATTCGTATCATCTTTTTCAACTATCAAAGATAATGATGGTCCTTCAACCCCATCTCTAGACATATCTAAAATCTTTCCATCAGCATCAACCAGACATTTGACTTTCGTTAAATCCCCAGAAAGCGCATGATGATATAATCTTAAAAATTGTTGGGAAGATAAATCAACTGGATTCACTGCAATTCTTTCAATATAATTTTTGGCAAACTTATCTAAGTTACGAATCGTTATTTCAGCATCAGTTTCTAATGTGTTTTTAATATAGCGCTCAATCCCTAAACGAATTTCATTACCTAATACTGCTAAAAAAGCTAATAAAATAATACAGGCTATTTTGATAACTAAACTAAAGTTTAATTTCCTCATAGATTACCCCTTAGAATCAAACATATAGCCAATTTTGACTACCGTTTGAATATAGACTGAAGCTGCTTTTAATTTTTTTCTTAATTTTTTGACATAAGTATCAACAATACGCTGATCACCATAATAATCATAACCCCAGATACGATCTAAAAGCTGATCTCTAGATAAAATTTTACGTTTATTATCAATAAAATACATCAACATCTGATATTCTTTATGTGATAAAGATACTTTTTCTCCATCAATATAAACTTCATGCGTATCATCATTAATACGGATGATTCCTTCTTCAATAATCATCCCCTGCTCATCTTTTTTAAAGCGTTTTAATAAAGCATTACATTTTGCATATAATAATGAAGGTGTAAATGGCTTAGATATAAAATCATCAGCACCAAGATCATATCCTTTTAATTTATTATCATCATCACTTAAAGCACTAATAAATAAAATAGGAATATCATTCTTTTGACGAATCTGTTTACAAACTTCATAACCATCAATACCAGGCATCATAATATCTAATAAAACAAGATCAAAGCTATCATCTAATAATGATAAACCTTCATATCCATCACTCGCTTCAATAACTTCTTCTCCCTGTTTTTGAAAATACTCTACAATGAACTGACGTATTAGTTTTTCATCTTCAACCAATAAGACTTTCATATAAACACCTCCTATTTTTCTTTATTATAATATAAATTTATGGAAAAAATATGAAAAATAAAAAAAATGAGGATATTTAGTCCTCATTCAATCATTTGAAGCAATATATGCTACTTATTTAACTAGGCATCCATATCGCTGTTGACATAAAGCTATAAATATTTGACATACCCTTCATCATGATAGAAGAAAGATTCTTCAAACTTTTGAAAATCAAGTTTTTTTAACAAATGTTTTGAACGCTGATTATCCTTATAAACATAACAAATCACTCTTTGAAAATGATACTGTTCTTTCATAAACACACAAAAAGCTTCCACAATTTCACTTCCATAACCTTGAGACCAATAAATACTATCTATTGTATATCCCAAAACAAAAACCTTTTCATTAGCCACATCTACAAATAAATCACCAATCATCTGATCATTCTCTTTTAAGATAACTGCTAAATGATAATTTGTTTTTGGTAAATTCAAATCTGTTAACTTTAAACATTGCTGAATACGTTTTGTTGCATCTTTTACTGAATACTTTTTCCATGATTGATAATAAGCGACTTCCTTTTTTTGACGATACTCACTCATACGCATAGCATCTGTAACTTCTAAACGTCTTAAGTATAATCTTGATGTTTCTAAAATCTTTTCCATAATGTTAACTCAAATGATAATAAATAAACAACATGCGATCTTTTCCATTAATATCCTTGATAATTTCATAAGGAATACCTGGAAAATACTGTTCTACTGCCTGTGACATGAGTTCTCTTTGATCAAATCCCATTTCAAAAGCAAGTAAAGCACGGTCTTTTAAAACATGACGAACATCTTTAAAGATCTTTCGATAAAAATACAAACCATCATTTCCACCAAATAAAGCCACATGGGGTTCATTATCTTTCACAACACTTTCAATTTCCTGATCTTGTGGAATATAAGGTGGATTGGATACAAATATATCAAACTTCTGTTGACGGTCTATCAATGGTTCTAACATATCCCCTTGATAAAAAGTCACTTGAGCATCTAATTCACTGGCATTCGCTTTAGCGACCTCTAATGCTTCTTCACTGATATCTGTTGCGACGACATTTAATTTTGGTTCTTCTAATGCCAAAGTAATCGCAATCGCTCCTGAACCCGTTCCTACATCACATAAATCAATAGATGAATAATCATCAAAATAATCATCAATTTTATAAAGAATATTTTCTACCAGTTCTTCTGTTTCATAACGTGGTATCAACACATTTTCATTGACTATAAAATCTCTAGAGAAAAAGTTTTCTTTTCCATTAATATATTGAATAGGTTCCCCATTCATATATCTTTGCATACCATCCTGAAACTGTTTTAATAATTCTTCATCAACTTCTTCATCCATCATCAGATACAATTGATGAGGCTCTTTATGAGCCAAATGATAAAATAGAACTTTCGCAACATTACAGTCTTTATCTTTTTCATCAAGCATGGCTTCACTTTGACGAATCAGTTCTCTTAAAATCATTGTTCTTCTCCTAGAAGTTTCAATCTTTGATCTTCATTCATCAAAGCTTCAATAATATCATCCAGTTTCCCTTCCATAATACGGTCTAACTGCTGAATTGTTAATCCAATACGGTGATCAGTGACACGATTTTGTGGATAGTTATATGTTCTAATCTTTTCGCTACGATCTCCAGTTCCAATCTTACTACGACGTTCACTGCCAATTGCTTCTTCCTGTTCACGTAATTTCATTTCATATAATTTTGTACGCATTGCACGCATTGCTTTATCTCTGTTGTCATGCTGACTACGTCCATCCTGAGAAGTTGTCACAACACCTGTTGGAATATGTGTAATACGTACTGCTGAATCTGTTTTATTAATATGCTGTCCTCCTGCACCTGATGCACGATATGTGTCAATTCTTAAATCAGATGGATTTAATTCAAAATCAACTTCTTCTGCTTCAGGCATCACAAGCACAGTCGCTGTAGAAGTATGCACACGTCCCTGTGTTTCTGTCTTTGGTACACGTTGTACACGGTGTGACCCAGATTCAAATTTCAATTTTGAATAAACACCTTCCCCTTTAATCATAAAGGAAATCAATGAATATCCACCAGCTTCACTATCCTGAGCTTCTAGGATTTCAATCTTCCATCCCTGTGATTCTGCATATTTGACATACATTCTATATAAGTCACCTGCAAAGATATTCCCTTCATCTCCACCAGCAGCTCCACGAATTTCTACAATAACATTTTTATTATCATTTGGATCTTTAGGAATTAATTCTAAATGAAGTTTTTCTTCTAATTGAGGTTTCTTTTCTTCTAATTCACTTAATTCCAGTTCAGCCATTTCCTTAATTTCTGGATCACTTTCTTTAAGTAATTCTTTGGCTTCTTCAATTCCATCTAAAACCTTTTTATATTCTTGATATAACTGATAAGCATTTTCCAGACTTGCCTGTTCCTTAGAGGCTTCTGTCATCTTTTGAACATCATTTGCAATGCTTGGATCCATTAATATTTCATTTAATTCTTCATATCTTCTTGCGATTGTTTCCAATCTTTCCATCATATTATTCATACTCTAACCTCCAAACCGTTACCATTATAATATAAACATTTAAAATAAGCAAAATAATCTTGTCATAATCTTTGTTTTTTCATTGACACAGATAGATCATTTTTTTATACTCAATATAAAGTGGAGGAATAAAAAATGTTAAAAGCGGTTATTTTTGATATGGATGGATTAATGATTGATACAGAAAATGTCACTTATCAATGTTATAAAGATGTTTTAAAAA
Organism: Massilimicrobiota sp. An105; assembly: GCF_002161155.1. Classification (NCBI taxonomy): domain Bacteria; kingdom Bacillati; phylum Bacillota; class Erysipelotrichia; order Erysipelotrichales; family Erysipelotrichaceae; genus Massiliimicrobium; species Massilimicrobiota sp. An105. The sequence goes on along the minus strand of NZ_NFLY01000045.1, from coordinate 2,793 downwards.
CGATGAACTTAGAAATGACAAAAGCGTTTTATACAACTTTATTAGGGCGTACTATGGAAGCCACAAGACGTGCAATGTTTGATCAATATGGCGAAGATTTTCCTATTGAAGAAGTTGCGAAAAAAGTACATCAGTTAATGGATGAACAATTTGCAAGAGAAGGTGTTCCATTAAAAGATGGTCTTGTTGAATTGTTGACTTATTTAAAGGAACATCATTATAAAACAATGATTGCCACTTCAAGTCGTCGTGAAAGAGTCAATGCTTTATTGACTGATAATGGTATTCTCAATTATTTTGATGATGTGATCTGTGGTGATGAGGTCGAACATGGAAAACCTGCTCCCGATGTTTTCTTGAACGCTTGTCAAAAGTTAAATGTTCAGCCAAGTGAAGCACTTGTCTTAGAAGATAGTGAAGCAGGTATACAAGCAGCCCATAACGCTCATATATCTGTGATTTGTATTCCAGATATGAAATACCCTGATGAAGATTATGCTAACAAAACAACTTGTATTCTTGATTCACTTCATCAAGTGATTGATTATATTGACAATTTATAAACATAAAAGATTATCAGCTTCAAAAACTGATAATCTTTTTTCATTGATCATTTTTTCTATTCTTTCGATTCTTTCTTTGACGATAAGCTCGAATAGCCTTATTTCTCGTCGGTATCCCAATCCCTAAAAGCAACACAACCATAAGTATTGTAAAATCCATTGATGATTTTCCTAGAATTCTTTTTTATTCATAATAGATAGACTGACTTTTAAAGAGACCAACATAACCAAAAATCCAATCATCAAAAGAATCACCATAAACATTACTGGACCTAAAGCATCAATAGCTAAAATCAATGGAAGAACATCGATATGAAAGATTTCCACTATTTTCATCACCACAAATCCAATCACAACAAGGACACCTACACAAGCAATGAGAGCATATCTTCCTTTTTCTCCACCAAAACGAAGATGAACAGGTATCATCAATGATTCTATAACAAGAAACATCGGTAAAATCACGAAAGCTCCAATCAACATATCTGAAGTCACAGGCTTCCCCTGAACAATAAGCATCAAACCACATATTATCACTGATACTATCCAGGCTCCTGTTCCTAAAATCAATCCATAAACATACTTTTCTAAAACATAAGTTTTTCTAGAAAAAGGAAGTGTTAATAAGAATGGATAACCATTATCAAATTCATCATAAGAAATCGTACTGACGGTAAATAATGATAAAATCAATGTTATAAAACCAATCATAAAAGTTGGATCTTGCGAACTGATTGATATCAAACATGCCACAACAATAATAATGATAAAGAAATTCTTTTGCATCAACATCAATTTAAAATCTTTAATCAATAAACCTTTCATGATTTTTCACCTCTAATCATCATTGTCATCACATCATCAATATGACTATTTTCTAATACAATATTAGGATAATTTTCTCTATAATATTGTTTTTGATGAGTCAAACAGCTATAACCATAACTTTCTTTTTTGTATTTTAAGATATACGCCTTATCCAACTGTTCAAATTGTTGATCATCTACCTTTAATAAAGCATATTCACTTAATAAGACATCCGTATCTTCATGCATGATCACTTGACCATTATGAATCATATAGATATCATCACAGAGTGTTTCTAAATCACTGGAAATATGAGAACTAATTAAAATAGCTCTTTGATCATCTTCTGCCATATAATCTCTCATCATATCAAGCAATTCATCTCTCGCAATCACATCTAGCCCCGCTGTTGGTTCATCCAAAATCAACAGTTGAGCCTGATGACTCATCGCAACGATAATTTTCAATTTTGCTTTCATCCCTGTAGAAAATTCTTTGATTTTCTTATTTTTAGGCAATTCAAACTGATTCACCATACGTAAGAAGAATGATTTATCAAATCGTTTATATAAATTCTCTAATATAGGAATAATATCTGATATTGTTAAATATCCACTAAAACCTGAATCCGATAAAACAACACCTAATAACTGTTTATCCTCTTCATTCAAAGCAGATTGACCAAATATTTCAATTGATCCTCCATCACATTGAATTAATCCCAAGATAGCTTTAAATGTTGTACTCTTTCCAGCTCCATTTTGTCCTATCAAGCCAGTGACATAACCTGGTTTGACTTCTAAACAACAGTCTAATGAAAATGAAGCATAATTCTTTTTTAAATGTTTTACCTTTAACATAATTAACCCTCCAGAATCATCTCAAATAAACTCTTTAATTCTTCATCACTGATTCCACATCTTCTACTTTTTTGAATGGCCATTTCCAAATCGGCTTCGATTTCCTTTTTTTGTTCTTCTAATAACAATTCACGATTATTCGCACTCACATATGTTCCTTTTCCATGAACTGTCACTACAAACCCTTCTTCTTCCAAGTTATCGTACGCTTTCTTGACAGTCAGGGCACTTATTTTCAACTCTTTTGAGAGAGTACGAACAGATGGTAACTGATCATTTTCTTTAAGTTTTCCTTTTCTTATCATTGTTTTGATTTGATCAACAACTTGTTCATATATAGGTGTCATTAAAGAATGATTAATAATAATTTTCATTTTCTCCCTCCTGTTCATAAACAGTATATAACAGTATAAAACTGTTGTCAACTGTTATATACTGTTATATATAAAAAAAGGACAAAATAAATTTTGTCCATGGCGATTAATCATCTTTGATGATTATCGCTTTTTTGTATTGTATAATCATCTTAGGTGGTGTTCTTATGATTGATCTCTCTACTCCTG
>NZ_NFLY01000044.1:0-22504 GCF_002161155.1 Massilimicrobiota sp. An105 | reverse complement strand
AATCAATTGTGCAATAAAAGTCTATTGGCAGGCAATAATAGAAATCAGAATATCATAGATACAGATACTGTCATGATGGCCTTTAATGATAATGAGTTGGGATAAGAAAATGGATTATATATATAAAAATAAAGATGAGGTCAAATGTGTTGGTACAATCAGGAGCATAGAAACATTCGCTTATTATTCATTTGATATCGTCATTAATAATCGAAGTGAATGGTGTCGTTTAATAGAGAATGAACTTGACTGGGAAATATGTTTCGTTATGAGAGATATGACAATAGGGCTTGCCCACCCAACGGATATATTCTGGAATACAGAGGCAATATACGAGGTGTTCGAAGATTTAGATATAAGTCTTAGAATTGCATATGGAATCAAATCGGTGTTTGAAAACTATAACAAAAAAATTGCATCTTAGATGCATTTTTTAGTTATATCACGTAGCAAATAATATAAATAGCTCGGACAATTTAATTTGAATATTATAGTTATCTCACCTTGTATCCTAACCAAATAAATTGAAGAACTATTTATCATTTAATTTGGCATTCAACAACTTGGCTTGACTGCAATATTGTGATAATGAGCAGTTGGAGTAGGGAGATTAAGCATATCTGCTGTTTTGATATCTGCTACTTCTTTGAACATGCTAATCAGTTCCGGTAGATTGAAGAATTTCGCAAATCTTGTCTTCATTCTGTAGCCAGTTCCTTCGGGTGCTAATTCAATAGCTGTTATTGTTTCGCCAAATGTTGAAGCCCATGAATCAAAATGTTCCAATCCGTGTTCTTTTAATGTGTTGTATTGAAGATAACGCTGTATTGTGTACATTTCCGTCATGGAGTTGGATATAGGAGTACCTGTTGCAAAGACAACACCTTTGCCACCTGTGATTTCATCAAGGTACTGACATTTCATGAACATATCGGAAGATTTTTGAGCCTCTGTTTGGGTTAGACCTGCAACATTTCTCATCTTGGTATAAAGGAAAAGATTCTTATAGTTATGGCTTTCGTCAACAAATAATCTATCAATGCCAAGTTCCTCGAAGTAGATAACATCATCTTTTCTTTCGTCACTGTTTAGTTTCTCTAGTCTTTTCTTTAAGCCTTTTTTAGTTCTTTCCAATTGTTTGACGGAGAATCTTTCACCACCATTTGCCTTGAGGTCCTGAATGCCGTTTGTTATGCTTTCGATTTGATCTTCAATGAGTTTACGTTGTCTTTCTACAGAGATAGGAATTTTTTCAAACTGTGAATGTCCAATGATAACTGCATCCCATTCACCAGTAGCAATACGTGAACAGAACGTCTTTCGTTTGCTTTTTTCAAAGTCTTGTTTTCTTGCTACTAAAATGTTTGCGCTCGGATAGAGCTGAAGAAACTCAGAACCCCATTGTTCGATTAAATGGTTTGGTACAACGAACATTGCTTTTTGAGATAATCCAAGTCGTTTAAGCTCCATACAGGCAGCTGTCATTTCGAAGGTCTTGCCAGCTCCAACTACGTGAGCAAGAAGTGTATTTCCACCATAAAGAATGTGAGCAATCGCATCTTTTTGATGCTTCCTTAAACTGATTTCATTGTTCATGTTTGGAAATTCCAGATGATCTCCGTTGTATTCACGAGGACGAATGGAATTGAACAGTTCATTATATCTTTTTACAAGATACTCTCTGCGATCATAATCTTTCCATATCCAGTTGGTGAATGCTTCCTTGATAGCTTCCTGCTTTTGTTGGGCAATCATCGTTTCTTTTTTGTTAAGAATAGCGACTTTCTTGCCTTCATCATCATATTCGTAATCGTAGATTTTTGTTGCCTTTAAATTTAAACAATCTTCAATGAGACGATATGCATTAGCTCTATGTGTACCATACGTTTTTTCGGCTTTAGCATTGCCTCTATCCCAGTTCTTGTTCGATATATTCCAGTTTCCAGTAGCTTTTGAATAGGTAATATTGATTCTTGATTGAACAAAAGTGGAGATCGATAGAAGTTCATGCATGAAATCTTCATAGATATTTTCAGGTAACCACGTTGCTCCAAGCCTTACTTCAATTTCTGAAGCGGACAGTTCACCAGGCATTGCCTGTTTTAATGCATCAATATTTTCTTGATAGATAGGATTGATGGAAACTGCCATCTCTGCTACTTTCAATTTTTGGCGAATATTGCCACTCAAATATTCATCAGCAGTGACATAGACTTCGTTGTTATCATCAATGTCAGGAATTCGATAGATGACACCCTTTAAATCTTCTACCATTTTCTCTTTATCAAATCCTGTAAGCTGATTCATGTAATCAAAATCTATCTTTGCTTTTTCGGCTAGTGAAATCATAAGTGCTTCATTGGAAGTTTCAACACTTTCAACAGGAACATGCTTACGGATTGTACGTTTAGAAAACATATCTGCTTTTGACTTAAGCGTACCATCTTCATTTAAGTTTTCCAGCGAACACAAAAGATAGTAGGAACTGTCATCACGGAAAGCTAAACTATTTCCACGGGAATTGATGAGTCCATATTTTTCTGTGAATGCATCATAAAGGATATTTAGTCTTTTCTGTTCGTTTTCAATGACTAGATCTTCAAAATCTTCTTTCTGATAGTCGATAAGATTACGTACACAGTCACGAATTTCTATCATGCCGGTAATACGATTTCTTGCAGTTTCAGTCAGTTCCATTTTCGTCATGATACTGTTTTCTCTGAAATAGATATCATCATCAACGAGCGTGTAGCTGAAGTTCTTTACTGTTGGATCTGCAGGTATCGTCACTATTTCTTTATTGGAATCTTCAATGACGTTATCATCGAAGATGATCTGATCCATCTTACCTTGGATGTTTGAAACGGCTTTTTCAAGTGAATCCTTTAATGGAATATCATCAAAAGGAACAACGGTCAATTCATCACGTCCATACATTGACTTTGACATTTCAAAGTTTCCCAGTACCATGTCCGGATGTTCTTGAAAATAGGCATTATAGACAAAACCATTTGCATCCTCTTGTGTATATAGCCACTGTTCATCAACCACCATCGGTCTTTCACGTTTTTTCAGTATGAGGATATCGCTGACAGCTTTGGTGTTTGCACTTTCACTGAATGTCGTATTAGGAAGTCTAATCGCACCTAATAGCTCAGCACGTTCGGATATATATTTTCTGACCGATGAATTAGCTTTGTCCATCGTATATTTTGATGTTACGAAGGCAACGATACCACCTGGTCTTACTTTATCCAGTGTCTTTGCAAAATAGTAATCATGGATATTGAAATTAAGTTTATTATATCTTTTATCAGATACCTTGAACTGTCCAAATGGAACGTTACTGATAGCGATATCGAAGAAATTGTCCGGAAGATTTGTATTCTCGTATCCGTCAACTGTGATATTGGCTTTTTGATATAGTTGTTTGGCAATTCTTCCAGTAATCGAATCCAGTTCAATTCCATATAATTTGCAATCTTTCATCTGATCAGGCAGCCTTCCTAAGAAGTTACCAGTCCCGCAGGCTGGCTCCAGTATATTTCCATACTTGAATCCAAGATTGTCCAGAATAGAATAAATAGAATCAATCACGATAGGTGGAGTATAGAAAGCTGTTAATGTAGATTCTCTTGCTTGTGTATATTCTTCATCATTAAGTAGTGATTTCAATTCTGTATATTCATTTGCCCAGTTCGATTTTGTAGAATCGAATACATCGCTCAAACCACCCCAGCCAACGTATTTAGCAAGGATTTCCTGTTCATCTTTATTTGCCAGACGATTTTCTTTTTCCAAAGAAAAAAGCAGCCTGATAGCTGCAATGTTATTTCTATATCTTTCTTTAGGAGTTCCTGCTCCAAGATGTTCATCTTCAATGTGATAGTTTACTGGCTCTTTTTGAGATTTTTTCTGTTCAGCTTGATTGTTAAGCTCTTGAATAATGTTATTGCTATCAAATTCATGAGAATTTTTGATAGAATTGGTAAGATTATGTGCATTTGCATAATCTATGAGTTTGTCATAAGGCATGTTTGAATAGACGATTTCTCCATTATCATTATAATCCACATGATACGTACCGATTTTTTCATCATTCATGTAAATTTGTTCAGATTCTAGATAATAGTCTTTATCCTTAATATTTTGTATCCATGTTAAGGCATACTGAAGCATATCGTTCTGTAGGAATTCATTTGGATCATTATCAGTATCAAATTCAACATTGAGTAGAGGATTGCTGTAATAGATAGGGTTGATTGTCCTATCTGTGGAATCATAGAAAAACTTCATATGCGGTTCAGTTATCTCGATACCATTAAGTTCATACCAGTGATACATTTCAATGATTTTCTCATCACTATTATAGAAAATAGTAAGAGGATGTTCTTCACTGTTTTTCGAATAAAATATCATCATGTAGGACTGAACATCTAAAATGTTTGGTACAAGTTCGTATAGTGCATTATAAAGTTCTGATGTTTCTTGAACAGGTAATGTCGAAACATCATTATAGACCTTGTCGATAAGATGGTCTATAATCTTTTCTCTGAAAACATTATTGGTTGTATAAAGATTATAGATAGCTTCATCTGTCATGTTTATAGATGTCATGATGTCAATCATAGCTTCTCGAATCAGCAACTCTGCCTCATGTACATCTGTATCACGATTTCTTAATCGAGGGTAGTATTCACTTCGTTGAATCCTATCAATAAATACAGGAATATATTCATCAAAAAGCTGTTGTTCGCTAGTTTCATGATTATCTTCTTCGATTGCAACAAGTAATTTATCATTAAGTGGGTTTTCCTTTAAGAGATTCTTGAAATCCTTTTTTGATAGGTAATCAATAAATAAAGGAAATTCATCACTTTGAATAGCAATCTGATCGCCATCTTCGATAATGGTATATTCGTCAATGCCCTTGTAGATTTTATCGCCAATTTTCCAACGATAGTCTTTCTTGACATTTTCATCTGGACTGTTTTCTACGACAACACCTATTGGTTCATGATTTAACATTTTACGTTCGTATTCAAGCTGTTGTTCCATCTGCTTCTGAAGAAATTTAGGGTATTCTTCCATTTCTTCCTTACTGAGATAACGATTGGCAGCAACAAGTTCATTGATCCTTTTCGCAATCTTCTTCCAGTTGAGTGTTATCGTGATTTCTTCTTTGCCTATCTGTCGACTTCTAGAAAAGGTGATTCCTTTGTTGTCATGATTTATATTAATGAGACCTACTGCTGGTGCTGAGCCACCAGTTCCATATTCCTCTTTTAGAAACTTGGCATTTTCGCTTATTGATTGTTTTTTTAGCATCTGTTGATAGATTCTGTATTTTCCATCTACGAAGCCACTGCCACGAACAAGGACACGATCAATTTCTTCTTGAGAAAAATAAATACCGTTTTTGAGCTGTTCCTCATTTTCATATATAGCTGTTTGCTGTTCTTCAACAGTTGGAATCTGAACACTAGAATCAAAATAGCGTGACAGAATCATGCCATCTATTTCACTTTCTACAAGTGACCAACTGTAATCGCTAGATGCTTTCTGATTGTCATACGTTCCCATGTAGATATGTAGATGGCTTTCTTCTTTCTTGAATCCAAGAGTGACACCATTCACTTCCATTTCTACAATCTGGTTAGGATAAAAATCCTTTATGAACTGTATTCGTTTTTGCTGATCTTGTTCATTGCTTAAAAATTCAATAATTTCAGCAGAGCTTTTTTTAAATTCATTTTTATATGAAAACAGGTAATAATCTACATTTCTATTCATTGTTCCATTTTCATAAGTTAATTGAATAGGGGACATCTTTTTCCAACTAGGAAGTAGATATTCATCGTTTTCAATCAGTTTTGAGACTTCAAACTGGAGTTCAAAGAAAGACAAATGGGACTTTGATTTTTTGTTTTGCCAGCTCCCAGCCCATATATTAAGTCCATTATCACCTTTCTTGTAACCAATATAAGAAAAATCATTTTTTTCTGGATGTCGGAAAGTTTCTACTAGAGTATCATCATAACACTCAGCAAGATAATCAGTACGTTCCTTATCATCCGTATGTTCTGTAAAGAACTGCTGAATTTCTTCACGAGAATGTTGAAGTGAAACATCTTCACGTAATAACGCAGGTAAATCCTGCAAATCAAAAGGTGGTAAAGTATTTTCTTGTTCTTCACCACCTAATCCTAAATCTAATTGTAGATTATCTCCTTGAGAATGATTTCTTCGGCTTGTGCCTTCAGCTTGTTCATGTGCTGAACCCACTTCATCTGATGAGTTTCCTTGTCTGGAGCTGGCTGTTTCTTCAGCAATTCCTCCATCAAAATTTCTATTTTTTGCATTGCTTCCTGATTGACTGTTTTTAAATGTTTGTTCAGTTTGTTCTTCGCTTTCAATGCGAGAAGATGTGCCGGATAGTTTGTTTTGAGGTAATTGTATCTCATCCTTGCGTATCGGCTGTTGAAGATTGGTTCTTCTGCTTTCAGATTTGGCATTAGATAATCTCCCACTTGATTGTACGTCAATTCTTTCATGTATATCGCTCCTTTCGTTGTTTACACCTCTATTTTGTATCATTTGTTTGGACTGTTCAAATGTACGAATCATAATTTCTTTTGCTTTTGCAGAAATATCATTCATGCCTATTTCACATAGGTCCCGACTTGCTGTTCCAAGCTGCATGATCATGTCAATGGAATTGAAATCTTTTATAGCATAGAAATCTTCAGCAGTAAAGTAATCATTAACATTCAATCCACTTCTATGAATGATCTCGAATGCTATGGAGTTTGCTAATAATGACTTAAATTCAGTCATGATTTCATGTTCTTCCATATGCTCAAGTTCGCTATCTTTTCGAAATTTGAGTAGGGGAGGAAGATAATCCTGCATATTTTCTTCAGCAATGATAGATGACATTTCAATGATTGCATGTCCTAGTTCTATAGAAAAATTCATATTCCCATACTTATTTTCAAGCATATGGATATATTCTAATTCGTCTTTTATTTCTACTCTCCATAGATGGAGAGGCTTAAAGCTGGGACTGCGGGTATCCTTGATATCAAATACATATCTTAAGGTGTTATCATCATTTAAAAGAGCAATACCTTTAGAGCCTTTGCGTATCCATCGACTATGTTTTTCATTCCATGTTTCAAAAGATGCACATGCTTTCGCATCTGGCTTTTGAGCATAAATTAAAAGTTGATCAGCAAAATCGTATTTAAACATATAAGCTGATGTTTTTAAGAATGCCATCCAATTATAAGGGGATTTGGAAAGGTTCTCAGCTTGTTCAAGTAGAAGCTCATGTATATATTCATATTTTGTTTTCAATGTTGAACCTCCTCTCGTTTGTATATAAAAAGAGATTCCTAAAAATTGGAATCTCTTATATTATTAAATTATATTTTTAATATAATTTGCAATTTAATTTCATAAATTGTAATTTTAGTGAATAGTAACTTAATTTTCTTTTTTATTAAACATATGGCGTACTTTATCTATTCGATTATTTGGTCTACGTGATTGAATAACTGGTTCACAAGTAGCAATTTGATAATCTTTTAATTCTGTCAAAAAAACTGCTTGCCCATTTGTATATAGAGTTAAAGTATTACGATATTCATTAATACAACGTACAGGAATATGTCCTGTAAAAATAACTTCATCATTTTTTGATTGACTTGTTTCAATTATTGCACAATGTTTTTGTGCATCTTTATATGCACGAGAAAAGTATCCCTCTGGTGTAAAAAGTATAAACGAAAGATATGGCTCTAATAATTGCGTTCCCGCTTTTTTCAATGTTTGTTCAAGTACAATTGGGGCAAGAAAGCGAAAATCCGAGGGAGTACTAACAGGGCTATAATAAACACCATATTCAAAACATATTTTACAATCTGTCACTTTCCAACCATACAATCCTTGCTCCAGTCCATAATTAATACCTTCTCTTACTGCATTTTGAAAACTTTGATTTAAATAACCGAGTGAAACTTTGCTTTCGTACTGTATTCCAGTGCCAATTGGAAGTGGAGTTATTGATAATCCAATTGATGCCCAAAATGGATTTGGTGGTACTTCAATATGAATAGTATAATCTGCCTTTTGTAATGGCTTTTCCAAATAAATTACGGTTGGATCTTCGATTCTTATGTTTATGTGATATTTTTCAATCAACAGAGAACAGATAACTTCTAACTGCACTGTTCCTAAAAAAGAAATGATGATTTCATGTGTTATCGTATCAACATAATAACGTAAAAGAGGATCAGTATCTGCAATTTCTGTAAGAGCATCCAATAATTTTTCTCTCTCTTCTATTTTTATCGGTTCAATTCTTGTTCGTAGTATTGGTACAGTCTTGTCATTCCATACATTGCATGGCAAAATCTTTTCATTTCCTATAATATCGTTCAATCTTAATGTATTGTTAGGTATAATAAAAATATCTCCAGAACAAACTATTTTTGTCTGTATCATTTCCCCATTTGAAGGAATATATATTTCTGTAAGTTTCATTTTCTTTTTTTCTGGCAACATAATTGTATCTCGTAAGTGTAATGTTCCACTATAAAGACGCAAATAAACTAATCTTTGCTTATGGTCTGTATATTCAATTTTAAAAACTCTTCCACATAGTTCTGAATCATTCTCATTCATTTCAGAACAAAAAAGATTTGAAATAGCTTCGATAAGTTGTTGAGTCCCTATATTATTTCTAGCACTTCCATGGTATATAGGAAACAACGAACCTTTTTTAACACACCTATATTCTTCATACATTAATTCTTGTATAGTCAATTTTTCTCCTACAATATATTTTTCTAAAAGTTTATCATTTTTGGAAATTACAGGATCCCAATCATCTAAATCAATGATATTTTTAATTGATATTTCTGGAGTTAATGTTACATTTTGCATAACAATAATATCATTTGAAAGTTTTTCTTTGATATTTTGATAAATATTATTTAAGTTAATTCCATCCTGATCTATTTTATTTATAAAAATAATTGTTGGTATATTCATTTTTTGAAGTGCATGGAATAGTATTCGGGTTTGTGCTTGTACACCATCTTTAGCAGAAATTACTAAAATTGCTCCATCAAGAACAGATAAGGAACGATACACTTCTGTTATAAAATCTGTATGTCCAGGAGTATCTACAATATTGATTTTGTAGTCATTCCAATTAAAAGAAGTAACTGCTGCCTGAATTGTGATTCCACGCTGACGTTCTAAAAACATAGTATCTGTCCTTGTTGTTCCCTTATCTACACTGCCTAATTCTAAAATTGCTCCACTTGTATAAAGCAGACTTTCCGTTAAGGTCGTCTTTCCTGCATCTACATGAGCAAGAATACCAATGTTGATTATTTTCATGGAATTTCCCTCCCTACAAATTTATCTTTTAACTTAAAATCAATATTTGCTAATTTTGTTCTTTTAAACTATTCTCAAAATCAATTATCCACTTTTCTAATGTTTCTACTAATGCTAATTGTTGTTTGAACATTTGTTTTCCAACATTAGGAATATGTTGTCTATGAGAACGTCTTTCATTTAGTAATTCTTTTAATTCTAATATCTTTGATTTTATATTAGAAACAAGAATCTGTTTTTGTTCATCATCTACTAAATCTAAATTCGTGATAATAACATTAAAATCCAAATATAGACTAACATCAGAATTTGAAATATCATTCATAAGTTTATTAAAATAATCATTACCTTTGTTAGTAATAGTATATATTGCTTTATCTGGCATATTTCCCTCTTTCTCTTTATGGCTAACAATATATTCTTTTGATTCTAATTGTAATACTTTCTTATAAATAGACTGTTCACTAATTTTTACCCATCTTTGTATATTACGATATTCTATATTTTTTTTAATATCATAAGCACTTTGTGATTTTTGTTTAATAAGTCCTAATAATACCAAATCTATATTTGACATAATCTCTACTCCTTACTTAATATAATCTGTAACGCCAAGTCTATTTCCAAATGGATCTTCAAACTCGACTGCATTACCAGTTCCAATTTTAAAAGGCTCACTCAAAAATTTTATATCATTATTCAACATTTCTTTATAGAAGATTGCAACATCTTCTACTTCAAACCATATTGTAGGCTTTAAATTCTCAAATTTATTTTTGTCTTTTAAAATTATTGCAGGTTCTTCATTTCCAATATTATAAGCAACCATTCCCTTATCAGAGAAATCAAATTTCTTTTTTAACCCCAATATTTCCTCATAGTATCTTTTTGCTTCTTCCATATTATCTACAGGAAGAAAATAATTGTCATAATTTTTCATATATTTAATGTCCTCCTTTCTACTATAAACTACACTACTATATTTTATAGTAGTTATCGTTAAAAGTCAATATATAATAAAAAAATAGATTAGTTGCACTGAACTAATTTATTTGTATAACTGCCTGTCGTACAAAAAAGACTGTCATTACTGACAATCTTTTTGGTAAATTACTATTTATTTAATTAAATTATCTCATGAAGAAATTTTGTTTACAAGATAAATTAACGAGAATGATTAGATTTCACAATAGGATATTTCTTAAGATAATCATGGAGTGAGATACTTCTAGCATCTGCAAATAACATATCTTTAATTTCATCTACATTTCTATAACCATGATGTAATCCTATCTTCTTTGTAGTCAATATGGTTCCCCAAAAATTGACATGAATACATTTTCCTATCATTGTAATTATTCCATCTTGATTATCATCGCACTGGCACTCATATCTGTATAACCCTTTAGGCAAATCTTTATTATCGATTCGATAAGGTGTAAATAATGCATGCTTACTGAAAATTGTTATTTCTTGAAATCTTATATCTTCTAGTTTTATCTTCTGTGTGTTGGGTATATTATTGTTTTTATTATTGTTATAGAGTTGATATAGATTTCCTTGAATCAGTATATCTTTAATTGAATGAACATGCTGTGTCTTTATTAGCATACTTAAATGTTTATCAAACCCTTCTACACGATTAAGGTATTGATATGCTCTAAATACGTCCATGATGTAATCATCTTTAGTAATAACATGGGCTAGATATTTTAAATTTTCGTTACTTTGATGTGTAAACTTGAATCTTACATGGGAAAATTTAATATCATAAGGATAATATCCTAACTTGTGTAGGGAATTAGAAACATGATCATATCCTTTTGAAAGGTCGATATATACTTTCCTATCATCAGTCCATAATACCATCTTGAATGAATTTTTATCTTTCATATTCCTTTTTCACCTTATTAGGCTTTGTTTTATTTCTTTCAAATTCAAGATGTTTGCTCATGATGACTTGACATCGCTCTTTATAATCCTTGAAAGCATCTGTGTAACTTGAAAAATAGTGACCAGCATAATATCCATGTTTTCTGTTAGGTGTAGTATCCCATGTCACATAGGGAGATGGGGAAATAGAGCTGTGTCCTAGAACAATCGATCTACTCCCAATACTTGTTTCGGCAATAATTTTATATGGTCCATTTGCCTCCTGATAAAGATCAGAAATATCTATATGATCTGAACTATATAATGAAATGACTTGTGAAGTGATTTCATGTAGTTGGCAGTAGGATAGATATTTCTGAAGACCTTTCATGTGAGAAATATCTTCGCGCCAGTTATCAATAGTGTACCAGATGCCACAATGCTCGTCCAATGTCATATATTCTATCTCAAACCCATTTTCAAGATCATCCAATAGATAGTCCTCAATGTTATAGTCCCATTCAAGAATTTTCATATATTCTGATTTTCCTTGAATATTTTCACGAATGCATCTTATTTCATCAAGATTACTTTGAGATACAGCTATTGCCTGAAATCCAGTTGTACCATCTCCGTTTTTAAATGATAATACTTGACTGATGACCATATCAAATTCTTCCTTATCCCTTAATATTTGATAAGAGTTATTGATGAAATCTTTAACTACTTTCTTCATTTTCTGTTCTCCCGTCAAGAATCTTGTAGCATAGTTCATTTCTGAGTTCTAGGGAAGTTATCATACGATTGTTACTTTCTATCATAGTTTTGACTAGTTCCTTAGATGATTCAAATGTAACTTCACCTAAAAAATCATGAATGAAATCTGGAAAATATCCACAGCTATAGTGCGATAAAAAAGTAGAAGTGAGACCTATTTCATAACAGAAAGACATATAATAAATGAGACCATCATCAAAAATATCAATGCTGTGATAATAATTGTCTATAAATCCCCATAATTCAATATGAAAGTCAATGGACATATAGATAATCTTATAACCCTTCTGCATTTGCTGGAGAACATACCCTTCAATACATTCTTTGAACAATTTTTTGTATTCTTGCTTTTCATAGCGAAGGTTTTGAATGGGAATTGATTTAGCTCTAGCTTTTGGGCGAAATAGAAAAGATTCATCTGGATTGATTTCATTTGAAATACCAGCTGTATAGTAATCTTTTCCATTGATTTCCTTGACAAGAACAAAATCAACATGTGGATACTCGTATAGATTTGAATTTCCTATTTCATTGAGGACATTTTCGAGATGTTCCACTCTGGTTTTAAAAATCATAATTTTCATTCCTTTCCTTGTTTAATTATTTAAAAGCAGGCAGCAATGATGCCACCTGCTTTTAAAATGGATTGTTATTGTTTATGTTTCATTTCAATGAGTTTTCTTTCTTGTCTTTTGACTTTGACATATATCTTGATACCTAAAAGAGCTATCATGATTGACAATGTAACTGTTGCAATCCATAGGGCATTATTCACTCATGTCACCATCTTTCTTTTTTGATTTTCTTGATATCACTAGGACTGCAATTCCTGCCATTGCCATGACTGCTAGATATAATCCTGTTTGAGAATTGTCACCAGTTTTCACAACAGTTGTCTTAGGTTGATCCTTCATGACAACTTTTTGAACCTCTCCAGTATCAGCAATAGTAAATTCCACATCACTGGCAACTTCATAACCTGCTGGGGCAAGATCTTCATGCAAGATATAAACTTTTCCTACTTCCAGCCCTTCGATTCTATGTGGTTCTTTCTTTGAAGTCCAAGATTCAACAACTTTTCCAGTTTCCTTATCTGTTAAAGTTAATTTTGCACCTTCAATTTCTTTTTGATTTGTTGCATCGACCTTTGAAATATCTACTTTTGTGATTTCATCTTTCATAGTCACTTTTGTTGGAGTTCCATCAGCATTAACTGTAAAAGTGACATCTGAAGCAGTTGCATATCCGATTGGTGCTAAATCTTCATGAAGTGTATATTTTTCACCAGCCAAAAGCCCTCTGATGATATGTGCTTCTTTACCAGAAATCCATTCTTCAATGATGTTTCCATTCTTATCTTTCAATGATAAGTGAGCACCTTCAAGTTCTTGATTATTTGTTGCATCAATCTTTGAGATTTCAGTTGTTGTTTTTTCATTTTCTATATTGATTTCTTTTGTATAGATAATTTTGTCACTGTGATCATAGCTTAAATCAATATCATAGACAGTATCGTTTGGTACATATCCTTCAAGAGTCTGAACTTCTTTCAATTCATATTTTCCTAATGGAAGATTTCCAATATGGATTTCTCCAAGTTCGTTGGTTACATATAATCCATTTTCAGAAATATCTACGGATACTTTATCACCAGCTTTATACAGTAATGAGTTTCTTCCATCAAGAGTATAAATATCTTCTTTTGCTGTTAATTCAAATGTAATGTCTCCTAATGGTTCTTTTGTATCTTTATCAGTTTTATATAAATCAATCTGTCCATATGGAGCAATATTAGTGACATTGATTTCATGAGTATATTCCTTAGTTGTTGTATCTTCTGCCTTGAAGATAATGTCATGAACAGTTTCATCTAAAACATACCCTTCATTTGTCAATGTTTCCTTTAATTCATATTCACCCATGAATAGATCGTCAATAATAATTTGTCCATTGACATCCGTTTTTCCTTTAGCAACAGTTTCTCCTTTTTTGAAAAGAATAGAGCCATCTATTCCAGAAACAATATCATTTTTTGCAGTCAACAGATACTCAATATCTGTCATGGCTTTACCAGTTTCCTTATCTGTTTTATTGATGATGATTTTTCCTTTAGGCTGAGCATTGGCTACCTTAATTGTTAAGATAGGAGTTTCATCTTCATCCATGTCATAGTCGTGCTGATTTGTAATTGTAAAGGTAATTGGTTCTTCCAATTCAAGGAAATCATCAGGAACCTTGATTTCTTCCACCGTGTATGTTCCTGCATCCAATTCTAACGGTAAAGTCACTTCTCCTAATTTACCAAAAGAAGTAATTACTTGATTCTTAGAATTCGTTGTAAAAGTATCAATTTTTTGTCCAGCAACTTTTTGAACAACATAATTACCCTCGCTGTTCTTAATCTTGAAACTTGCACCATTTAAAGTGACTGTCTTTCCTGTTTCTTCATCAACTTTAATTAATTTAACCTGTGAAGTGAAAGGTCTATTGTTGATATTAATAATCTTGATTTGTTCAATATCTTCATATTCGGTATAATCATCAGTCACACTGATTGTAAAGTCTGGAGCAGTAATATAGTCCTTTGGAGTCTTTGTTTCTTTGACTAGATATTCTCCATGAGGAAGATACGGTGTTGTTGCACGACCATTTTCATCAGTAGTAATTACTGCATAGGTTGTAGCATTATCCCATCCTACATGATTGACTTCACTTTTCAATTTCCATGTAAATTCTGCTCCTTGCAGTCCTTTTACAATACCAGAAATTCCATCTTTTTCACCTGATTTGAACACCTGAATTTTTTGCATATTCACTCTGTTAGATGTTTTCTTTGATGAAGTCACCTTAGATACTGTCTGTCCCTCATATTCAAGAGATACATTGATGACTGATGGATTTAAAACCAATGAATCATTTGATGATATTTCCTTGATGTAATAATTACCTAAAGGAAGATCATTCCAAGTGATTTTTCCATCTTTGTTTGTTTTCTTTGCTGATACTAAAGCGTCTTTTTCATAATATGTTTTTGTTCCAGCTTTATTTGTGATTCTTTCTTTGGCACGCAATTCGTAAGTATTGCCTTCCAATGTTGCATCACCAGTTAAGCCATTTGTTTTAGAAGAATCAATGGATTTTGTTAATTCTATCTTTCCAGTTGGTTCGTTATTGGTAAATTCAATAGAAGTTGTTTCATTTGGTTTTATTTCAAATGATTTCTCACTTACATTGATAAGATATCCATTAGCAGATTTTGTTTCTACTGCTTTGTATTCACCAGGAACTAATCTATCTAATTTGATTTTTCCATTTTTATCAGTTGTGTGTGTTTCATCAAAATCATTTGGTCCAGTAATGCGATAAGATGTTTCAGCAATTGTAGATGTTTTATCATCATTGTATTTTGTTAGTACAAGCTTTCCAAACTGATTGACTGTCACTTTCATTGAAGTCTGCATGACATCATCAATTTTGAAACTTGCAACTGCCTGACAGTCATCAGCAGTATAATAAATACTTACTCCCGTTTCACTTGCAGGAATGTCTTTCTTCAATACAATATTTGCTTCGGTAATAGATGGTGCTCCTTTTACAGTTAACGTATTTCCACTGATTTTAACATCCAGACCACCATCGTCTACAACTACCATGTCTTCCAAGACACCTTTTGTATCAGCCAAGGTCAATGTTTTATCTGCATCAATATTGTGTGTCTTATTGGCAAATGACGGAGCCACATAAAACTTATCAACATCAGCTAGAATTTCTTTCCACTTTTGCTGCACCTCTGCATAAGTGTAGGCTGTTGGGGTTCTCACCCACTCTAGATCATCTCTTTCATGAATTTCTCGCCATAAAAGCCCCTGAGTGATTGCGTACCAATCCTTATCCGTTCTCCCTGCAACCTTCGTTCCATAATAAGCTATCAAAGACAATCTCTTTGCCTTTTCTTCACTGATACCAATATCTTTATATGTTCCAGCTGTTACTTTCTTGTTGTTACGAAAAGTTGTAAAGTAGTCTACACAGAACACAGGCTGATTGTCAACCAACAAGTATCCCTCTGTTCCATGTTCACTTCCATCAGTAGGATCAATAAGAATCCAATCCTTATATCGAATTGAACTAGTTGTTCCAGTTAATGCAAACGCATTTGTAACGAGTCCATTCATTAACATCATGGCACTTGCTATACACAGAACTGATTTCTTTGTCATTGTTTTTATTTTATCTAACATTTTTCTTCTCCTTTGTATTTTTATTCTTTATTTGTAGTGTTTTAAATAAAAAGAATGAACATGGAGATCTTATTTTAGTCTTCATATTTATATTTCCTTTCCAACAAAAAAGACACCTCATGTTTGAGATGCCTTTAATATCTTGCTTATTTAATTTTGATTTAATTTATATATGGTGCAATATTCTTTTCTATTTGTTCAACGTTATATTCTTTACGTTTTTGCTTTTCTTCACTATCTGAAGTTAGATAAACAGCTAAACCTATGATAAATAATGCTATTAATATTTTCTTCATAACAATCACCTCTTGTTATGATTATAGATAACTCTATTTTTTATAACAAATGTATGAAATCATATAAGTATTTCTATATATAATTAGTTAGTTATAATATAGAGTGAATTTAAGAGTCCAAAGGTGATTCCTTTCGGAATGTTAAGGGGGTTTTAGGGGGAAAAACAGTCACGACTGGCAACGAAAAAAAGCGTACTACCCCCATGAATACGCCGAAATTTAATAATTCTGCAATTTTATCATTCACATGTGTGAATATAAATTATCTAGAATGTTCTCTTTCTCTTTTTTTATGCCATTCACCCAATAATTTGAGAATAATCTCCTTTTTTTGGTTAGGTGTATAGGATTTTGGAAAATATTTATTAATTTCCTCCATCTTAAGACTTATTTTTTCCTTTTGGTTTGGCTTGTCCGCCAGTAACATATCCATCATCATATCTTTAGATAACTCTTCATTTTGACTTTTACGTTTCAATTCCTGAGCCTGAGCAAGACTAGGGGTAGCTAAAGTTTCCTTGATGACTTCAACGAGTTCGTTTTGTTCCTTGATTTGAAGAAATGATAGTTCATAGGCTGGATTCAATGCGATAGTAAATCCATCTTCATGAATTTCATCAACCATATTTCTTAATTCTTTAACCAAGTATGTTAATCGAATAAATCGTTGAATTTGATTTCTACTTTCTCCAACCTGTTCAGCCAACATATCATCGGCTCTTTTTAACTTTGTCCCAACTTGGGACGAAGTTAAATCATTACGTTTTCCTTGATGTTTCATTGCCTCTAATTTCATACGATAGGCAAATCCACGTTCAGTTGGCAGAATATGCTCACGTTGAATATTGCTATCAACCATGATGATGGTTGCTTGGTCGTCATCAAGTTCTCTTACAATAGCGTCGATTTCCGTTATCCCATTTTGCTCTAACGCAAATTTTCTCCTGTGCCCTGATACCATCTCATATCCACCATTTTTATCTGGTCTGACAAGAGCAGGCATTAAGACACCATTTTCTTTTACGCTGTCAATCAGTTTTACCATGTCCTCGTCCATACGGACATGAAAAGGATGCTGTTTGAAGTCATGAATTTCACTGATAGGAATTTTCATGACCTTTTCAAGTCTGGCTTCCTGTCTTTGTTCCTCAGTGGAGAAAAGAGTATCTTCAAATTTAGGAAGTCCTAAATCAAATTTGTTCATGATATTTCAACTCCTATCTTTCTGGTGTACCTTTATGTTTTGACCTTTCAATTTTTCTGATTTCCTTAGTTAAATCTTCATAAGCTTTAGCCACGTTACTGTCTTTTGCGTGCTGATATACACTTTTTCCGGATACACTGGCTTCAGCAGCTTTAACACCAATAGGAATAATCGAATTAAAGACTTTGATATGTTTTCCATAATTTTCTCTAATTGTGTCCACTGTACTTTTTCCCAAATTGGTCTGCATATTAGCAAGAGTGATAGCAACACCGAGTATATCAACTTTTGGATTAATCTGATGTTTTACTTTGCCGATTGTATTCAGTAACTTAGTCATTCCTTTAGCTGGAAGATACTGAGCTTGTACAGGTATCAGAATATTATCGGCAGCAGATAACGCATTGATTGTCAGCATCCCAAGAGAAGGGGGACAGTCAATCAAGATATAGTCATAGTGTTGTTTGAGAGGGCTAAGACACATATCAAGAACACGTTCACGATTCATGACACTTACTAGCTTTAATTCAAAGTCAGCAAGTTCAATGTTGCTTGGGATTAAGTCAATCTGTTCCTCGTGGTGAATGATTAGATTATTGTAATCAACTTTCTTATCATAGATAATATCATTCATTGCTTTTGATATAGTGTTTTCCATATCATCAGTATTCTTTAATCCTAAACAAGCAGATAAATCTCCCTGTGGATCAAAGTCTACCATTAATACTTTTTTGCCTTGATTAGCTAAACCTATGCCTACATTTTCAGTAGTCGTGGTTTTTCCTGTTCCACCTTTTTGATTTGCAACTACTATTACATTGCACTTCTTTGCCATATAAATTTACCTCCTTTCTCATGGCCAGTGCTAAGACTGGCTATGTAATTTTTGATGATGGATACTTTTTCTTACTAATAATAAATTGATTATTAGTATATTTAAAATATAAGAAAAATATCTAAGAAATCATAATTTACGGAATAAAAAAACTTATACGTGAGTGCTAAATTTTGAAGAAA
Organism: Massilimicrobiota sp. An105; assembly: GCF_002161155.1. Taxonomy (NCBI): domain Bacteria; kingdom Bacillati; phylum Bacillota; class Erysipelotrichia; order Erysipelotrichales; family Erysipelotrichaceae; genus Massiliimicrobium; species Massilimicrobiota sp. An105. Next base: position 3,686 of record NZ_NFLY01000044.1, on the reverse strand, counting down.
AATATAGCGACGTATAAGTATCAAAAAAATGTATTTGTTAGTAACGTGTTAGTAACCGAAAAACTCTCACTAAGTCTGAAATGCTCCCACCACGCACCAACAGACTTGTTGTTGATTAAAAAAGTATCGATGAACAGAAAGAAATTTAAATTTTAGTTTGTTAGTAACGTGTTAGTAATTTGTTAGTAACTGTGTTAGTAACCTGTTAGTAACCTGTTAGTAACTGAAAAAATCGTTAGGAGTTTCATAAAGTTTTAACACGTTTATTTAATATAATCCGAAATTTTTACTGTGCCATAAAAACAAAAAAACTCTGATTAAATCAGAGTTTTTCGCAATATTTAGAAAATACCTAATTATTTACAAGCTTCTTCGATTGCTACAGCAACAGCAACAGTTGCTCCAACCATTGGGTTATTACCCATACCAATTAATCCCATCATTTCTACGTGAGCAGGAACTGAAGAAGAACCAGCAAATTGAGCATCACTGTGCATACGTCCCATAGTATCAGTCATACCATAAGAAGCAGGACCAGCAGCCATATTATCAGGATGTAATGTACGTCCTGTTCCTCCACCAGAAGCTACTGAGAAATATTTTTTACCTTGTTCAACACATTCTTTTTTATAAGTACCAGCTACTGGATGTTGGAAACGAGTAGGGTTAGTAGAGTTACCAGTAATAGAAACGTCTACACCTTCTTTGTGCATAATTGCAACACCTTCACGAACATCATCAGCACCATAGCAGTTTACTTTTGCTCTTGGCCCATCAGAATAAGCTGTTCTTGAAATTTCTTTCACTTCTCCAGTGAAATAATCAAATTGAGTTTCTACATAAGTGAAACCATTGATTCTTGAAATGATTTTAGCAGCATCTTTTCCTAAACCGTTTAAGATAACTCTTAATGGTTTGTTTCTAACTTTATTTGCTTTTTCAGCAATTTTGATAGCTCCTTCAGCAGCAGCAAATGATTCATGTCCAGCTAAGAAAGCGAAACATTCAGTTTTTTCATCTAATAACATAGATCCTAAGTTACCATGACCTAAACCAACTTTACGATCATCAGCAACTGATCCTGGAATACAGAATGATTGTAAACCAACACCGATTGTTTTAGCAGCGTCAACAGCTTTTGTATCCCCATTTTTGATTGCCATTGCAGCACCTACTGTATAAGCCCAGCAAGCATTTTCAAAACAAATTGGTTGAGTTGATTTTACGATGTTATAAACATCAATACCTTTTTCATCACAAATTGCTTTAGCTTCTTCAATTGATTTAATATCATATTTAGCTAATGCAGCGTTAATCTGATCGATTCTACGTTCATAATTTTCAAATAATGCCATTTTCGTACCTCCATTATTCCTTTCTTGGGTCGATGTATTTTGCAGCACTATCGAATCTACCATAAGTACCAGTAGCTTCTTTAACTGCTTCATTAGCATCTTTTCCAGATTTAATCATATCCATCATTCTTCCAAGATTAATGAATTCATAACCGATGATTTCATTATTTTCATCTAAAGCAAGTCTGTTAATGTAACCTTCAGTTAATTCAAGATATCTAGGTCCTTTTAATTTTGTAGAATAAGCAGTACCAAGCATACTTCTTAATCCTTTACCTAAATCTTCAAGACCTGAACCGATAGTAAGTCCTCCTTCAGAGAAAGCAGATTGGCTACGTCCATAAACGATTTGTAAGAATAATTCTCTCATTGCTGTATTGATAGCATCACATACTAAGTCAGTATTTAAACCTTCTAATAAAGTTTTACCAACTAATGCTTCACTAGCCATAGCAGCAGAGTGAGTCATACCAGAGCATCCAAGTGTTTCGATTAATGCTTCTTCGATAATTCCTTCTTTAACGTTTAAAGTTAATTTACATGCACCTTGTTGAGGAGCACACCAACCAACACCGTGTGTTAATCCAGAAATATCTTTGATTTCTCTTGAATATACCCATTTTCCTTCTTCAGGAATTGGAGCACATCCATGACTTGCACCGCATTTAACAGTGCACATTTCTTCTACTTCTTTTGTATAAATCATTTTTTTACTCCTTTCATCTTCAAAATGATTAGCCAGACAAATCAGAAAATTGTGCTTCTTTTTCTGATTGCGGTGAAGGAATTTCACCTACTGTGATTATAAGTCAAATAGCCTTTAAAGTCAATGTAGACTGTACTTTCAATGTGAAAAAAATGCCTAAATAGCTCGAATGAATAAACTTGCTTATTGCAAATAAAAATGAGTTATAGTATAATGGGTTTGCTAGTAGTAAATAAAAAAAGAATAGCATGTTACTATTCTTTTAAATCTCTCATTTTTTCAATAATTCTGATTGAAGATTGAATGCTTTCCATTAAAATTTCACGTTCTTTATGGGAAAGACTTCTCATAAAATGAATGACCTTTGCTTCATCTTTTCCCTGAATTAATAAATCCATATTTTCATGATTTTGTAAATTCAAAAGGTGATTCAAATCAATATCTAAAATCTGACAAATTTCAACTAAAATATCTAAACGTGGAAAGTTTGTATCTGTAACATATGCTGAAAAAGCACCAGGTGAAATATTAAGCATTTTAGCAATATCTTTTTGTGTCATATTCTTTTCTTCCAATTTCGCAGCTAAGACTTTACCAATTTTTAACATATACCTCACCTCATTTTTTTACATTATAGCGAAGAGTTATAAAAATCTGTAAAATATTCATTAATAATAGATTTATATTTGATAACTATTTAAACTATTGATATAATAAAGTGACAAATAGATAAAAAAGTAACTATATAAGATAAGGAGATGCCTATATGTATATAGATGATTTTTTTCATTCTCTCACTTTATTACAGCCCACATATCAATTTATTAATGAAGATTTTTTTCGAGATAAAAAATATATTCAAATTCTTTCAAATGATCAAATGCCTTTAGATATTCATATCAAAACTCCAGCTCAGAATTATTTGATTTATAGTGATCTTCATGATTTGAAACATCTTTATGCTTATGAATTGGATTCTCTTTATCATTATATAAATGAAATTTCACAATTTAAAATCACAATACCTTCTACACAGGCCATCTATTTAGAAGCGGGTATTTTAGAAGCTATTTATTTATATGATCATCTTTTTAAAACTTCTTTTAAACATTATTCAAGCTTATTATTACCATTATTTCATCTCTATCATATTTTAATAGGTCATCCATATAAAAATAAAGAAGCATACCCTCATACATATGCATTGCCATTCCTTCATCAATTATATGTCACAAGATTTTATTATTTTATTATTCAATATTGTTATTTTCGTTTTCAATGTCAACAGTCTCAATCTTTAACACATCCTTATCATTTTGAGTTACTGGTGGAAAACAAACTGTCACAGTATTTACAATTATCTCCTATTCATCATATTGCTGATCTAACATATTTAAACAATCAACAGCTTGATGATTATATAAGTCAAATGCTAAATGCTTCTTAGGAAGCATTTTTTTAGAAAAAAATTTAACTTCAGTTAAATGTTGGTAATTGATTTTAACTCCATAAAAACGGCTATGTTAACCCAAAAAGATGCAGAATTTGAAATTTATGATTTTAACACTGTTTTTTGGTGGTTAAAAGTTATTCTTCCTATGCAGAGGCATTATCAAATATGATAC
>NZ_NFLY01000043.1:0-23000 GCF_002161155.1 Massilimicrobiota sp. An105 | reverse complement strand
ATATTACATCTTGAAATCAGAAGAAGAGAAAAGATGTTTTTTTATTGCCTAAAAACAGAAAAAGAAAAGAGCTGAAACAAAATCAACTCTTTAAAAAGTTATTTCGTTACAGCCCCTTTTTTTATTTTAAGATTTTGAAGTGATGTCCTGGTTTAATGAAATCTAACAACATTAATTCTTCAGGTTTTACAGTAGCGACTAAGTTACGTTCACCATCATTAGGAATTTCAGTTAAAACAATTTCAAGTTCACCACGATAGTGTGCTAAATTATCATTAACAATCAATACATCTCCACGAGTGAAAACTTTTTTACCTGGATCTCTATATGGAATAGATTGTGATTCTACATTCATTTGAGAATCTTTTCCCATATCTCCATCTTGAACACTTTTCTTTTCTTTAAACCATACACGTGGTGATGAAGATCTTAACATAAATGATGAATGGTCATAACGATCCCAATGAGGAGCGAAATCATACATGATTTCTTTTTCGTTTTGACTAATACCTTCAGCTTCATCAACTCTAATTTCAATAGCTTGCATATTCACTTTAGATAATGCTTCTAATTCTTCATCAGTTGCAGGATAGTTTCCAATTAAGATATCATCAACATCTCCAGTCGCAAGCATATAACGAGCTTGTAAATCAATTGGTAAACCACGCATAATTTCAACAGTTGGTAAACCACAGAAAACTTGCCATGGACCAATTGTATGTTCATTGTTACTAGAAACAAAAGCAGCAGTGTGTAAATTTAATTCTTTCCAATAACGGTTAAATTCCATAAATAAATCAAAATCTAACCCAGTATAACGTTCTGGGAAGAAGTTATGACACATAGTGATTTGATCTTTATTACCACCATTATTGATTAAAAGTTCTACACCCATATCCATACTAGCGTTAAATTCAATTTTAATATTGTATGGATTACGTGTTAATTGAATATCACCTTGAGTTCCAAAGTTACCATCCATTCTAATAATATCTAATCCCAAATCAGCGAATGGTTTTAAATTACCAGGTGTTGCTCCAATTAAGTCAAAAACTTGTGGATTTGTATCAGCAGCAACTTCAAATCCTAATTCATGAGCTTTTTTCATGAATTCTTTAAATTCAACCAAATAACTTTCTCTTTCTTCATCTGGAATTGATAAAAAACATGTAAAAATTCTACTGTAACCTAATTTTGCAGCTTTTTCCATGTATGCGTATACCTCATTCATTGGTGTTTTATCAGGGTATACAGAAATACCTAATTTGTGCATATTCATTTTCCTCCTTATAAAATCATTATAACATCTTTAGCAATAGACTTTAAGAAAAAGATAGAAAGACATTTAAAATTCAAGCCTCTTATGAAAAATATATGGAGTAGGACTTCGCAAAATCGCATATTTATGATATAACAAAAGATAGAGAATTGAAGAAAGGAGCTAAGAATCATGAGTTTAGAAATATGTTTATCGTTTGTTGTGACATTCGTATTAAGCTTAATTCTTGTTCCAATAGTAGGAAAGGTTTCAAAAAAACTTGGTATTATTGCCCATACAAATAAACGAACAATACATAAAGGCATTATCGCAAGAACTGGTGGTTATGCGATTTATATGAGTTTTTTAATTGGAACGATGATCTTCTTAAAAACAGATACACAGATTAATGCTATTTTAATAGGTGGATTTATCATTTTCTTAACAGGATTTTATGATGATATTCATGATTTATCTCCGAAATTAAAAATGCTTGGTCAAGTCATTGCCGCGTTAGTCGTTATTATTTATGGTGATATTGTTTTAAAGGGATTCACGCTTCCATTCTTACCTGAATCAGTGTCTTATATACTAGCTATTATTATTACTATTTTATGGATCGTAGGTATTAGTAATGCTATTAATTTAATTGATGGATTAGATGGATTGTGTGCAGGTATATCTATTATTGTTCTGGTGACTATTTCATTGACTTCATTAACTTATGGACGTACAGATATTTCTTCTTTATCATTGCTTTTAGCTGGCGCAATAGGTGGCTTTTTAGTGTATAACTTTCATCCTGCATCTATCTTTTTGGGTGATTGTGGGGCATTGTTTATTGGTTTTATGATTGCAGTCATTTCATTACTTGGATTTGGTTATAAAAGCTCATCTTTTTTTACATTAGGGGCACCGATTGTTGTTTTGATGGTTCCAATTATGGATACGTTAATTGCGATTATTCGTCGTAAAGTTCATCATAAAAGTTTTAGTGAAGCTGATCGTAATCATCTTCATCATAAATTGATGTTTTCTTTAGAACTTGGACAAACCAAGAGTGTTTTAATCTTATATGCTGTTACAGTATTATTCTCTTTATGTTCTTATCTTTATTTATTTGATAAGGTTGCAGCAACTATTTTATTTATTGCTTTGATGGTTTTATTTGAACTTTTTGTAGAAGCAACAAATATGATTGATCGTAAATATAAACCACTTTTAACGATTTTAAATATTTTCATTAAAAGTGAATATTTGCCTTCCATCAAAGATACAAAACCATACCAAAGAATTATTCAAAAAGCCAAGAAAAAATATGCTGTTATTTTGGTTCTTGTTATAGGTATTGTATTCTCAATGGTTTTTGTTTTAAATCATGAAGAAAAAGCTATTCCACAAAAAACGATAACTATAGAATATGTAGAATCGCAAAATGAAACAAGTTTAATGAGTGATATATATAATCAATTAGTCACAGCTATTAATCGTGGTGATAAAAAAACAGAAAGACAATTAGTGGCTGCTTATTTTGTGAGTGATTACTATACTTTATCGAATAAAGAGAATGGAGAAATAGGTGGTATTGATTATTTCTATGCTGAGAAAAAAGATGATTTTACAGCTTATGCTCGAAATGAATATTATAAAGAAATACAGACAGATATAAATCCACCTGAAGTTATCCGTTATGATATTTTATCTAATGTGGTTTCTTATAAAGCTTTGTCAGGATTGGAAGATTATAGTTATTACGATGTCAAAGTTCAAATGACTTTTAAAGAAATAAATCCTATTTTAGATACATTACAATATACAACAACGGTGACTTTAATTGAAAAAGATCAGAAGTTTAGTGTTGTTGCGATGGAGAATGATAATGGATAAATTTTTATGGGTAGGACTTGGCGGAGCACTTGGAGCTATATTCAGATATGGCATAAGTCTTATACCATTAAAAAATCATTTTCCTATACTCACACTTATAACAAATATTCTAGGAGCTTTCATTATTGGAATGGTTGTAGGCTTGTTTACCAAAGAACGTATTTCACCATCTATAAATTTATTTTTAAAAACTGGAGTTTGTGGAGGATTTACGACTTTTTCTACATTTTCTCTAGAAACTTTGACACTTTTAGAAGATGGATTTTATGCACTTGCTGTAGTATATGCTATGATAAGTGTGATAGGATGTATTATTGGTGTTTATTTAGGAAGAATAATTGTTCAATAGAAGCATATCATGATGCTTCTTTTTCTTTATTATCTTTTCGTAATAGTATATAATGATGGCGTAAAAGTTTATGAATTTGTTGGTTGGAAATAGAGATATTTCATGAAAATGGAAGCAGGTGTGAATCCTGAGCTGTCCCGCAGCCGTGAAAGGGAGTCAATGTAATATAACCACTGGGCAACTGGGAAGGTGCAAAGACAAAGAACTTGAGCCGGAATACATGCCAACATCTTGGAATACACTTTACGGAGTATAAAGTCGTTCTAGTTTCAATTCTAGGGCAGAGATGTCCTGTTTTTGTCTAGAAAAAGAGGAGGACAAAATGAAGAAAATTTTTACATGTTTATTGGTTATGCTAATGTTGGTGATGGGAAATATTTTTCCAATAGCTGCACTTACTTATGATGAAAGCTATACATTAGCAAAGAATTACTTTCAAAATTTAAGTGCGTTTCAATCAGTTGATGAAATCATAGCGAGTGAATCAGTTGGAGTAGAAACGGATCAGAAGGTTTTACCTGAAGAACTTCTTGCAACAGATACAGCATCAAATGTTGCGAAAACAATTATAGTTTTAACTTTACATGGAAATGATCCTAGAAATTATAATGGGGTCAACTATGTTGAATTATTAGAATCAGCAATTCAAAGTGATGGAGCTGTTCATTTTGAAAATGAGAATGGTTTTGGTTCAAATAATCAGATTTTTTGTGTAGATGCTTTATATATTGTAGGCTCAGATAAACAAGAATTAGCTGCAGATTATCTAGCTTCTATGATCCAAGATAATGGAGCATTTACATATGCTGGAGGTTATGAAGATCTTGCTGTCACAGGATGGGCAATAGAAGCTTTGAGTTTAGTTAATCAAGAGAAATATCAGCCAACTATTCAACAGGCTATGACATATATTTTATCATATCAAAAAGAGGATGCTGGATTTGATATGTATGGATATGGTGCAGATGCGAATACGCAGGCATGTGTACTGGCGGGATTATTAACATATGATAGTGCTGGTGTGAAAGCCGGAACATATAATCAAAATGAACATAATCCATATGATGTCTTATTATCTTTCCAAAACTCTGATGGAAGTTTTTGGTCATCATTTACAGGAGAAGGGCAATATAATTTGCTTGCAACTGTACAAGGTGTACAAACAATAGGATACTATTATAATGGTTCAGTTTATCAAAAGGCCCATCAAGCATACTTAGCTTTAGGTGAAGTTACCGAAATAGAAAAAGAACCAGAAATACCTGTTGAAGAAGATTCAGTTAAAGAAGATAAAGAAACATCTTCGACAGAAATGCAAAATGATAATCAGACAAAAGAAGAATCATCATCACAAAAAGCTGATGTGGTTCAAACAGATGATTCATCATGGTTGATAGGATATAGTTTATTATTTATTGGAAGTGGTATACTTCTATTGAAAGGAAGACAGTATCTTGAATAAAACAAAGAAATATACGCTCATTTTTGTTGTTGTATGTTTTTTATTAATAGGTGGAGTAGGCATTTATCATGCCTACTTTGCTTCACCAAGTCAGTCAGCAAAACAAGTGACTGACAATACAGAAAATCAAGTTCAACAAGAAATGACAGATTCGAAACAAAAAGAGGAAGTTTCCCAAGAGAAAAAAGAGGAACAAGAGAATCAAACTTCTCAACAAGAAAAAAAAGAAGAACAAGTGAATCAAGTTTCTCAGCAAGAAAAAAAACAGTCATCAAAACAAAAGCCTGAATCTCAATCAACACAACAGAAACAAACAACAACTTCCAATCAGGAAACATCTACATCTCACCAAACACAAGTAGAGGATGTACCTGAAAAAGAGGAAGAAGTTTATATTGAAAAAGAAATTGCATCTGTTTATGTGACAATCACTGGTGTTGATGGTGTTATGGCACAAGATTATATAGAATATGAGGAAGGTATAAGTGCTTATGATGCTTTAAAAATATTAGCAGATAATTATGAAATGCCTGTGAGTACATCAGGAATTGGGCAAGCCATTTATGTGAAAGGGATCAACGGACTTATGGAATTTGATTATGGTGGCATGTCAGGATGGAAATATAAGGTTAATGGAACATATCCTCAAACGAGTGCAGGTGCTTGCACTTTAAAAGATGGTGATCAGGTTGAATGGGTCTATTCAACAAATGGATAAAGTTAAAGAAATCAGTTTGATTGGAATATTAGCGGCTGTCAATATAGCATCACGTATAGCTTTACAGGCATTACCTAATATTAAGCCCGTAACATCCATTATCATTATTTCAGTGATGATTTTTGGTTTGGCATTTGGTATTAAATTAACGATTGTGACAACACTTGTTTCTAATATCTATTTAGGTATGGGAATTTGGACAATTTTTCAGATTTTAGCATGGATTGTGATTTGTTTATTGACGCAATGTTTAATGGATTTTTTTAAGAAAATACATAAACAACCACATATTTTAGTTATGGCTATATTTGCTTTTTTGATGGGATATGTTTTTGGTTTTATTGTATCATTAGATAAATTTGTTGTGGGTGGACCATCACTATTTATTGTTTATTATATATCGGGATTATTATTTGATACTTTTCATGCAGTTGGAAACTTCTTTTTCTATTTAATTGGGGCACCATTGTTGATGAAAATCTTTGTTAAAAATAAAAGTATTGTAATTTAAATGATGATATGCTATGATGTCTATGCGAATGTATAAAAAAGAAAAGGAGGTACGACAATGATTTTAAATATTTTATTGATTATCGTTTCAATTGCTCTTATTGTTGTATGCCTATTACAAAGTGGAAAATCTGATGGTGTGGTGAATGCTTTGACTGGTCAAAGTTCTAACCTATTTGCTCATCAAAAAGAAAGAGGAGCAGATTTGGTTTTAACACGTATTACTGTTGGACTTGCAATTGCATTTTTTGTTCTTGCAATCTTAATTAGAATGGGTTAATCATTAGGGCACTTTGATGTGTCCTCTTTTTATTAATTGGATAAACTAAAAGTGAGGTGAGAAAATTGAAAGAAGAAATATTAGAGTTATTATCTGATCAAACTTATACAAGAAGAAAAATTCAAGAATTAGCTGAACACTTTCATATGACAGAAACACAGGATTATGTTGCGTTTATCAAACTTATTAATGAAATGGAAGATGAAGGGCTTATTATAAGAAGTCGTATTAATGATTATTATTTGATTAATCAGCTTCAATATTATAAAGGTGTCTTAGAATTAAATAAACGTGGATTTGGTTTTGTAAAAATTGATGAAGATAGAGAATTTTATATACATGATTCCAATATGAAGGATGCACTTCATAATGATACTGTTTTAATCGAAAAGATTAAATCTCATGGACAACGTGAAGAAGGACGTGTTGTGCGTGTTTTAAAGCGTGGAAAACTTCGTTATGTTGGGGAAGTGAAGCGTGGAAGAAAAGACTATATTGTCAAAACAGATGATCAGAAATTTGATAAGCCTATTATTGTTGATGCAGCACATATGCATGGCGCTATGCCAGGGCATAAGGTTGTGGTAGAAATTAAGACTTTTAAACCACAAATTAAAGGCGATATTATTAAAATTATTGGACATCGTAATGATCCTGGAATAGATATTTTATCTATTGTCCATGCGCATGATGTAGATATTGAATTTCCTAAAGAAGTCTACGAACAAATTGAAGGTATCTCAGATGAAATTGATCCAAGTGATATTGAAAATCGTGTGGATTTAAGAAATGAGTTGATTGTGACAATTGATGGTGATGATGCTAAGGACTTAGATGATGCCATTTCTTTAAAGAAATTGGATAATGGACATTATCAGCTGGGAGTTCATATTGCAGATGTCTCTTATTATGTTATAGAGGGTTCACCTTTAGATAAGGAAGCCATTAAAAGAGGAACATCTATTTATTTGGTTGACCGTGTGATTCCAATGTTACCACATAAATTATCAAATGGAATATGTTCATTAAATCCAAATACAGATCGTTATACAATCAGTTGTATTATGGAAATTGATAAACATGGTGAAGTTGTTAATCATGATATTTTACCAACGGTGATTCATTCTTCTTATCGTATGACATATAATAATGTGAATAAGATTTTAGATGGTGATCAAAAATTACAGCAGGAATATGCACCAGCTGTGCCATTATTCTTTTTAATGCAGGATTTAGCGACATTATTAAGAAAAGTCAGAGATGAACGTGGCGCTATTGATTTTGATGTTGATGAAGCTAAGGTACTTGTTGATCAAAAAGGAAAACCAACTGATGTTGTTTTAAGAAAACGTGGCGCTTCTGATAAAATTATTGAAGAGTTTATGTTGAAAGCCAATGAAACAGTAGCGCAACATTTTAAATGGATGGATTTACCATTTATTTATCGTGTTCATGAACAGCCAAAGGTTAAGAAATTACAACAATTTGTGAATATTGTAAAACCATTAGGATATACGATTAAAGGATCTTTAGAACATGTTTATCCAAATGAATTAAATGCGATTATTCATGCATCTAAAGGAACTGATGAACATGTGATTGTGTCAACATTATTGTTAAGATGTATGCAAAAAGCAAGATATGACGCTCAATGTTTAGGGCATTTTGGTTTAGCGGATGAATATTATACACACTTTACTTCACCAATACGTCGTTACCCTGATTTATTGGGACATCGTTTAATTAGAACATTCTTATTTAAACAGGATTATAAACAGACAGCCCATTTTGAAGAAGTGATTCCAGAATTAGCAGAACAATCTTCATATCGTGAAAAAGAAGCTGTTGATATTGAAAGAGAAGTAACAGATATGAAGATGGCTGAGTATATGTCTGAACATATTGGGGAAGAATTTGAAGGTATGATTTCTTCTATTACTTCTTTTGGTTTCTTTGTTGAACTGCCAAATACTATTGATGGTTTGGTACATATCACAGATTTAACAGATGATTATTATCACTATGATGAAAAACAAATGGTTCTCGTTGGTGAAAGAACAGGAAGAATCTTTAAATTATCTGATAAAGTGAAAGTTAGAGTTGTCGCTTGTGATAAAAAAGAAAGAACAATTGATTTTGAAGTTGTGGGAATGGAATCAAGAAAAAAGAAATCAAAAATTGTGAAAATAAATGATAGAAAAGTAAAGACAAAACGTACAAAAAAGGGTAAAATAAATAGGTCACATAGAAAGACAAGAAAACATAGATAGAAAGGATGTGATATGCATGAAAGTTGTCACTCAGAATAAAAAAGCATTTCATGATTACTTTATTTTAGATACTTATGAAGCTGGAATTGAGTTAAAAGGGACAGAAATTAAATCAGTACGTCTTGGACATGTCAATTTAAAAGATGCTTTTATTCGTTTTAAGAACGATGAAGCTTTTATTGAAAACATGCATATCGCTCCTTATGAACAAGGAAATATTTTTAATCATGAACCACTTCGTAATAGAAAGCTATTGCTTCATAAAAAGCAAATTAAAAAGCTACAAAGAGAAGTGAAAGAAAATGGTTTAACAGTAGTTCCTACAAAATTATATTTTAATACGTCTAAGTTAAAAGTAGAGATTGCTTTAGCAAGAGGTAAGAAATTATATGACAAACGCCAGGATCTGAAAGCTAAAGATGCAAAAAGAGATATGGAAAGAGCATTAAAAAATGCTTACTAATGGGGGCGTCTTGGATTCGACAGGGGTCAGTTTGAATGGAATGGCAGCCGTGGGCATACGTTAATTGCAAACAAAAAATATCTGGAAACAGACAACAATTATCTTTCGCTTGCTAGTCGACGTTAGACTTTAGCGAATATCAGCCTATAGCATACCTATGGCTATAGAACTGGTAACATATCTAATAGGTTAAGGGTATAAAGATTCTGGATTTATACCACGAAAATGTACAGAATCGCTAAGTGAAAGACTGCTTGTGGATCGTAGCTTAGTTAAATTCATTCGACAAGATAAGCTGTAGAAGTTTCATATGGGACGGCTTTTGGACGCGGGTTCGATTCCCGCCGCCTCCACCAAATAGTCATTAACACTGATTGTATCAGTGTTTTTTTGTTTCCTTTTCTTTTATGAGAAAATTATGAGAAGGTTTTTGAGATTTTTTATTTAAATAAAACAAAAATCAAGCCTCATCTTGACTTGATTTTATTGTTTCGGATTGTAAATTATTTAAAATATCTAGCAGTTTATCATCTTCATTGATATTGGCATGAGTATAAATTCCTAATGTGACTCCTGGATTTTTATGACCAACTCTTTTGCTGACTTCTGTAATGGTTACGCCTTTATTAATCCATAATGATATGCTTGAATGTCTAAAACCATGATTAGTAATAAAAGGGACACCTGATAATTTGATGGCTTTTTGTCTTTTCCTATCTATTGATGTGGTAGGTAAAGTTCTTGGGCCACCAAAAATAAACCAATCATTATTGTATCCTTCTTTCTGTTGCTCCTGTTTTTTTAAGTCTTTTAACATTTCATTAAGGGAACTGCCAACAGATATTCTTCGTTTACTAGAACTTGTCTTTGTAGGTACAATTTCTTCTTTCCTATTATCAGTAACATGGTCTGTCTTCGAAGTTACACTTTTGATAATGTTGATTTTACCTCTCGAAAAGTCATTCCATGTCAAGGCTCTGATTTCCCCTAATCTTGCACCAGTATAGAATAATGTTATAAAAAAGACTTTATAGACATTATCATCTACATATTTGATGAACTGATTAAAATCATTTTCATCCCATATTGTATTCTTTTTAACTGTTTCATTTTTATCTTCTTCTAATGTTTTTTGGAAGGAGGTAAGCGAGACAGAAGGGTCTGAAAATAAATCGTTATATGTCATAGCATGTTTAAATACTTTTTTGAATTTTTGTAGGATATAGTTTTTCGTCGTTGTAGAATATGAAGAATTACTCAACTTTATTCTAAATTCAAAACAATCCTGGGGAGTTATGTTGCTGATTTTCTTGTCTGGGAAATTCTTGATGATAAAATCTTCCATTACTTGCTGACATTTCATATATGTACTATATTTTGATGTCTGCTCAAGATGTTTTAGATATCCTCGTGCTACAGCACAGAAATATTCGTCATTGAATCTTTTATGTCTAAGAACTTTATTTTCAAATAATTTAGCTTCCTTTTTTGTTTTGAAACCTCTTTTTGTTGTATTTTTATATTTAACGTAGTATGTACCACGTAACTTATCTTTATATACGCCCATTTTATTTCCTCCAAATCAGTTTATGCATATTGTTGCAATGGTAATTGTTCAACTAAAGATTCAGCTACCATTTTTTGTTTATAAAAATCAATATTTTTACCTGTAATTGCAAACAAGGCTTCTGCAGGTATTTTTTGATTTGCATTAAAGCTGATATGATGAGAAATACAATAATTCAATGCTTCTTCACGTAGTTGTCTAGCTTTTGGCGCACCACATTCTCTAAGAAGCATTATTTCTTTAATACTGAATTCTTCCTTAAGAGATAATATATATTTTTCTTTCCAATTCATACATCCTTTCTTTTTATTAATATTCATTTGTTTGACCTCCTTATAGGCATGTTATTTTTTAGCTCCTTTCCTGCCTATGTCTATGCTATTATAACATAATCGACTCCACCATTTTGTAAAGTTGACGAATTGTCAATTCAAATTATAAATGATAGAATTAATATTAAAGGAGAGAGCTAAAATGAGTGAGTATGATTGTTACTATTTAACTGAAAAAGTAAAATTGCAAATAGATAAAGCTAATAATGACGCTTATAAAAGAGTAGAACAAATAATGAGAAGATATCAAATGAATCAAAAGCAATTTGCAGAAAGATTAGGGATATCTCCTACTTTGGTATCAAAATGGAAAAGTGGGGAGAAGGAAATTACCCTTCCTCAAATAGAGGTGATAGCAAGAGAGTTTGGGATTGACATGACCTATTTTATAAAAGGAAGTACAGATTATTACGTTGCTCCAGTACAGAAATGTCATGTTGAGCATGGAATGTTTTGTGTATCACCAAGAAAAAAGTTAGCACCAATTGTCGCACCTACACTAATTGTCCTAAAGAGAGATATTCCAAATAATAATGTTTATCTTTTAGAAGATGGTCTTCATGATGCTGCCATTATAGAAAGAATCATGGCTATTGATGAATCTTTAAGCTATATTGAGGAACCAGATTATTATGTTATTGATGATTATGGAAATCTAAATAGAAATTGTGAATATGAAAGTAAAGTGGGTAACGTCTATTATTTTACTAATAAACATGGTAAATCCATAAGTGTACCTGTATCGCTATGTAAAAATCGAGTTGCGATATATATTGATGACCCTCTTAAAGTAAAGAGAGATTATTGTTTAGGAAGATAGACTTCTCTAAGGTCTTCTCTATCTCGTCCGTGGCCTAATTTTTCACTGACATTAGCCCATGCTGTTTTTTGATTATGATGCATGAGCTCTTTGTTATATTCTCTAATAGCCCAATTTTTGCGGATGCTATGGATACTGCTTTTATGATCGTTATATCTTGAGATTCCTAGTTGCTTACATCTGGAATTTAACCATTTATTGACAGACCCTTGCTTAATGTTGAGTATGGGGCTGTCTTTTTTGCATCTTTCTTTATCGGCAATCTCTTTAAGTTTGTTTATGATATCCCGCTGTTCTTTTGATTCTATTGGTAATATTCTTGTCTTTCCGCCTTTTGATTTGTATATAACCAATTTGTCATTTTTTATATCGCAAGGTCTGACTTTAACTGTTTCACTTACTCTAAGTCCAAAAGCATGACTTAATTTAACAGCAATAAAACCTTTGGCATTAGATCTGATGTCGACTATCTTTTGATAATCACTTTCTTTCATGGCAATGGTTCTCATAGCCTCTTTACCACTTGGTATATGTGAAGCTTTCATGTTCATTTTGCAGTTGAACATTGACTCACCTAGCTTTCCAATCTTATCAATTCTTGAAGCATATTGTTTGATAGTATGGGATGTACATGAAGTTCTTTTTGATTCAAGATATCTGTTGACAAGTTCAGGTGTTATATGATTCATTTTTTTAATCTCATTACAGTTCTCTTTAACCCATTTTGAAAAATCCCTTGCTACATCAAGCAAGTTTTCCTTATCTTTATATGAATATACTCTGCATTTCTCGATGTAGTGATCCTCGATTTTCTCATTTCTTTTAGAAATTCCTGGGGTAAAACTATTTAAAACACTCTGTTTCATCTGATTGTATAGATTATGATGACTTCTGCCCAAATTATCACCTCATATTATGCACCAGTGTTTTTCGCCATTATCGGCTCTATTCTTTCGCCGTTAATGGCGACTTTTTAAATTGTAGATTGTTCAGTAAGTAGCTCAACTGCATGGTGCAGGAGCAATTAAGCTCAACAGCATCTTACTATCAAGATGCTGGAGCTAAAATCGTACGAGCGTTTAAGCTTTTCTATTGCTTCTTTTTCTTAGAGTTCCATCTTTTCTGAATACTCCCTCATCGGGTCTGTAACAAGTAATCATTTTATAAAGATGAAAATGATTGTCTCTTGTCTGCTTTTCTATAACAACGTGGTATGGGATTTTATTATATTTGCATTGTATGACAAAGCGGTCATAGAAGGGGGATGTGTTATAGTTACCGACAGGTCTATCCTGAACTATGGTGGAATTATAAGATAGAGCAATTTGAATAAGTCTTTCATCAATGTTTCTTTCTTTCATCCTTTCTTTAGCATGCAACGATATTTGAATCAGTCCGAATTTTGCATACTTCTTTATATTTTTTACTTCTTTTGTAAGTTTCTTTTGATGTAATGACATTATTACTTCCTCCGTTTCGTATAAATTAAAAGACACGCTAAGTATCTTTTGAAAATTTCGTCATATAAAAGAAAAACGAACAGGTCGAATTTCTTTTCTCCTGTTCGTCTAACTTACAATAATATTATACCATGTTCTTATTATCTTGTGGATTTTTTGACTCTCCGATAAAGAAAGCTAACTTCTCATTAATCATTTCTTCGGTTAATCTTTGCTTTTTATATAATTTGCTGATGGGATTTGGCAATGTCGTGGCTTTGATATAATCACCACGTGCTTCATCATATAGATTATATGTGATGAAATCATCAGTCATATGAATATATGTTTTACATCTTCTTCTAAGCTGTTTTATAGGTTCGTGAAAATTGTCATGAAACTTGTCGAATAGAGTTTCAATATCCAAGACTGATGTTAGGATAATATATTGACATTCCAATATTTTATTACGGTAGCGTGATTTGACAGTAGAGGACGTGTTGTTATCTAGCATCTTTAGAAAATCACTTAAGGAGTTAAAGCAGTCTGCTCTCACATCATCAAGTATTAATACTTCTTCTCCACAGTAGTCACTCATGATATCATTGGATGCACTGGAAATATAGTAAGACAAGTTTCTGTCCTCACAGAATTTCTTGGCATAGGTTGTTTTACCACTACCACTGGTACCATAGATGTATATGCATTCTTTATTTATAGATTTATTCCTGATTTTATCCTCATAGTACTTAAAGGCGCTTTCAAAATCCTTTCTGTATTTAACATACATATCTACATCAATATATTGGGTGTAATTGTTTCGTCTGATTATACCTTGGTCTATTTTTTCAATAAGCTCATTCTTAATGTCCTTATTATTCTTTTTGACTTGATATTTATCACGTTCGGCTATCCAATCGTAATTGCTTACGACTTCACTATCATCATATTGATATTTGGATGAAGCATTCCTGTGTGTAGCATATAAAAGAACATCACCCCATTTTCCTATTATCTTATTGATGAAGTTTTCTTTTATATCCAACCAATTAGCGACAGTTGTAAATGTATATGCATTATCAAGCTTAATATAGATATGATAATGAGGGTCTTTAATTGTGTTTGCCTTATGAGTAGAATTTTTCTTTTCATCTTCAATGGTATATATATCTTTATCATGAAGAATATAGAGATAGTATTTAATACTCTTGTTTGAATTTATTTTATTAATAATATCATCAATATTGATATACTCTTTTTTTGAGATTATCTCAAAGTTTCTGTACTTTTTTCTCATATAAGTTACCTCCATTAATATATGTCTGGCAACTGGCAACAGGGAGAACCGCCGAGAGGACAAGCCCGTTCTCGGCGTTTCTTATAGGGGTATGCCTGCTTTGGCAACAGGCAACGGCACTTTTACACCTTTTCCTATAACAACACCTGAACTCTGTTATCATGCTCATCACCAAGCATCTGATGACAGCATTCCATGAACTCTCTAATGGAGTCATGTGGTGCCATGATGATTCCCTCATCAAAGAGTTCTTCAATCGTATGGACACATATGGGATTTCTTGTATGGATGAAGACGATACATCCTCCATCTTCATTTTCAGCAAGTCTTAGGGAATACATGTTATCAATTCCAATCTTCTTTATCTTTTCTTCCATGTCGTTATTCATAGAACAAAAAAAAGAATAAGACGTGCTGAAGAAGATGAGAAAGTTCCTCTTTCTCGTTCCACATACCTTATTCTTTGTCATTATTTCACCACCGAGCATCAAGCTCACTTAAATTCAAAAAGGATCGCAATTATCTGAAACCTTTCTGTACATCTATTATAGCACAGATTTGTGATTTGTGGTTTTTTGAACATTTTACATTTTCTCTCCATATTTCATAACATGATATAATATAGATATGAAAATGAAACGAAATGAGGAGGTCCTAATGAAGAACAAAATGATAGATATTATCGAAGGGATATGCGAATGCAAATCACTGCTTGCAGTGGCAATGAAAAGTGCATATGCTGATATAGATTGTGAGAATCTGGTTACAGCATTAGAGGTAACAAGAAATAAGCTTGATGCAATTATAAACGAATTTGATGGGCTTATTTAAATAGAAAAAGCCAACTATTACATTATAGTTGGCTCTTTGTCTTGCAATAAAACCCCAGATAGTCTGGGGGTGTCTACAGGCTTTAGCGGCGTGGTAACGAAAAATCCTCCGTGATATAATTGATTTGTGGTCTGCGAAACTACAAATCATATTATACAAGGAGGAAATAGTCATGAGTTATTACACAGATGACTTACATAGTTTATCACATACAAAGTGGAACTGCAAATATCATATAGTACTTGCACCAAAGTATAGAAGAAAAGAGTTTTATGATGCAAGAAGAATTGAAATAGGAAAAATATTAAGACAGTTATGCGAATGGAAGGGAGTCAATATAATAGAAGCAGAGGTATGTAAAGATCATATACATATGCTAGTTGAAATACCACCTAAAATGAGCATATCTGGATTTATGGGATACCTAAAAGGGAAGAGTAGTCAGATGATATTTGAAAAATGGGCAAATGCGCGATTCAAATATAGAAACAGAGAATTCTGGTGCCGAGGATATTATGTAGATACGGTAGGGAAGAATACTAAGAAAATACAGGAATATATTGCAAATCAATTAAAGGAAGATAAGCTAGCAGAGCAATTGGAACTTGAATTGGAAGATCCGTTTACTGGCAAGAAGCGATAGAGAGATTGCAAGACGCAGACCACGTTAGCGCTGTCAAGCGCTGCTCTGAAGGCAGGGCTATGCCCGCAAATGAAAAACCACCGGCTAGGCCGGTGGATATTTATTTTATTTTTCTTTGAGGTGAAGCGGGTATTCCCATTTTTTTACGGTATTTATTGATAACACGTCTAGAACAGTATAAATCAATGTCTTTGAGGGCTTCGACTATTTCTTGATCAGATAATGGATTTTTTTTATCTTCATTGTCAATAAGATCTTTCATTGCTTTTTTTATAGCATCGCTACTATCTCCCGAAGCACTTTTTGATACCAAGAGATTTTTTAATGGATAGATTTCGTTATGGAACATATAATATTTTGAATTTATTGTTCTAGATATGGTAGAAACATGATAATGACATTGTTCTGCCACTTCATCCAATGTACAGCTAACTAGTTCATCATTGTATAAAAAGTGACTTCTTTGAATATTGACTAAAGTATTGGCAACCATAAGTATTGTATGATTTCTTTTTGTAAGATTATCAAGAAAGAAATGGGCATCTCTAAAATAATCTTTCATTTGATGATTATCTTTAACCAATTCATAAAGGTCTTCATTAATATAAAAAGAAAAATCATTGTAGGGTTGTATAATAATATCATTGTTTTCAATAATGATTTCTATATCTGGAATGATAATAGAATCATTTTCATTATTATATTGTTCACACGGAAAAGGTTCGCATAAACGTATATCTTCATATATTTGATTGACTTGATATTTTGTTATATGATACTTTTTTGAAATAGCTGTATAGTTTTTTGAGAGAATGAGATCCTTTGATTCTTTCATAATTTTATATGAAGTATTTAAACCTTTGTGTTTTAATTGAAGACAAATGCTGTCAAAACAATCGAATGCGCCTACACCAATAGGCTCCAATGATTGTAAAATATTCAGATGTTTATCAAAGATATCATTATTTATATTTAAATCATACATGTATTGTTCTTTTGATAAATTGAGAAAACCTTTATTGTCTAAGGATTCAATCAAATATGAAATAATATCATAATCATATTCTTGCTTTAACATAGTTAATTGAAAATATAATTCTTCTTTTAAAGTATGTTTTTGAGCAATGTTTTCTAAATAATAAAAAGAGTCTTCTTTTTTTTCGTTTATTTCTATAAATGGATTGGTTTGCAATAAAGAACGAACCATTGCATGAATATCGTTTTCACTTAGTTTAAGGAAATCTAAAGACTTTTGCATTTTTAAATTTAATTGAAATGTTTGTTTAAACGTAGGATTAAATGTCATTTTTTGTTTCATAATGCCACCTCTTATCTATATATTAGCAAAAATTGTGCCAAAAATAAGAAAAAAATGAATAAAAGATGCTTTAAAAAAATATTCTTGACACGATATTTAAAACCATCTAAGATTGAAAAAGAGGTGACTATAATGGAAGATAAAATAATGACCATTATTAACCAAATAACACACGAAAAACGTTATGAGGATGCCAATGGATTATTAATAAGTGAAAATATAAAAATTGCAAGAAATACTGTGAATATGAGTCTTAATCAACTTTATAAAAAGGGATTATTCATAAAAATTAATTCAAAACCAATATTATATTTATCAAAATCTATACTTGAAAAAGATAATAAAATTATATTTACACAAGATGAGTTTTCTAATATATCTGAATTTTTAAAATATGTAGAAGGAGACCAATTGCAGGATTTTGAAAAACTTATTGGATTTAATGAAAGTTTAAATGATTTAGTTGAATCTATGAAAGCAACATTGTCATATCCACCTCAAGGATTACCAATATTATTGAACGGACCTACTGGTACAGGAAAAAGTATGCTTGCAAAACTAGCCTATGAGTATTGTGTTAATCATAATCTTATAAAAAATGATGCTCGCTTTGTACAAGTGAATTGTTCGGAATATGCAAATAATCCGGAATTATTGAGTGCAAATTTATTTGGATATAAGCGAGGTTCATTTACCGGTGCTGATAAAGATAATATGGGATTATTACATTATGCAGATGGGGGCCTTTTGTTTTTAGATGAAGTCCATTGTTTAAAATCAGAGTGTCAAGAAAAGTTATTCTTGTATATGGATCAAGGTATTTATCATATGATTGGGGATAATGATAAATGGTTAAAATCAAGTTGTCGTATTATTTTTGCAACAACTGAAATTCCTGAAAAAGTTTTATTAAAAACATTATTAAGACGAATTCCTATTGTTTTACAAGTACCTTCTTTAGAAGAAAGGGGAACAAATGAAAGACTAAGTCTTATTTATCATCTCTATCGCCAAGAAGAAAAACGTATACAAAAAGAAATATACATATCAACAAATGCTTATCAAGCTTTGTTGAATTATCATTTTGTAGGGAATGTTGGAGAACTATCTAATGTCATTCAAGCAAGTTGTGTGAGTGCATTGTTTACGCAAAGTGGTCAGCATTTGGAAATTCATGCATCTCATTTGCCGAAACGAATTATTCAACAAATTTCTCCATCAATAATGTTAACAAACAAACATAAAATAATTCAAATTTCAAAATTAGTTCCTGCCTCATCTCAATCTAAAATTATTCAATTTTATCAACAATTAATTGAATCATTTGATAATCATAGAAATGATAATACTATGCAATTAAGAAAGATTGTGGATGTTTATTTTGAAAAAATAGTTTTTAGCAAGAAGAAAAATGATCATTATTTATTAGATACAGTTAATAAAATATTTTCAATGGTTACAAATAAATATGGATTTCATCTTTCAAATAATGAATTGGTTTCTGTAACAAGTTATTTATCAGAATATCAGAAAAATATTAATGAAATATTGACTTGGGATAAACAATATGAGAATAAAGTATATGAATTAAAGGAATATTTAAATAATTATTATCATCGACAATATTTGGTTGCTTTAGAATTATACAAATACTTTAAATACAATATGAATGATTCCTTAGATGATATGGTATTATGTGTTCTCACTATTTTTCTAGATAGATACTTTGATAATGTTGTCAATAATCAAAGATTAGCAATTATTGTTGCTCATGGTTTTTCTACTGCAAGTTCAATAGCAGAAAGCGTTAATAAATTGCTTAATCAATACATCTTTGATTCTATTGATATGCCACTTCATGTTGATGTTAATGTTATTATAAAGAGATTAAATGAATTTTTGAATCATGTTGGAGCATTTAATGAATTATATTTATTAGTAGATATGGGCTCACTCGAAGCAATTTATGAAGGGATTCAAATAAAAAATATCGATATAGCAATGATTAATAATGTTCATACCAAATTAGCTCTACAAATTGGCGAAGGGATAAAAGAACAATTAAGTATGCAAGAGATATTTGAAGATATAGAAAAAAAGCAATCTTATCATGTGCATATAGAAACACATCGTATCAAAGAACCAGTGATTGTATGTTCTTGTGCAACGGGGATAGGTGTCGCTGAGAAAATTAAAACAACGATACAAGAATCACTACCAAAACATTTATCAATAAAACTCATGACTTATGATTATGCATCATTAGTTCAAAATGGATTAGAAGGGCATATGTTTGACGATTATGAAGTGATTTGTGTTGTAGGAACGTTGAATCCTAATATTCCTGGTATCCGTTTTGTAGCAATTGAGGATCTTATTATCAATACAAATTATGAGGATCTTTCCATTTATTTTGAAAACTACATGAGTGAAGAAGACTTAAAAGAATTTAAGAAGAATATTCTTAAGAATTTTTCATTATCAAATATTATGAATATTTTGACAATTCTTAATCCTAATAGCTTATTAGAACAAGTTTCAAAAGGTATTGATAAAATGCAAAGTTTATTAAATATCCAACTTAAAAATCGTACATGCTTTGGGTTATATGTTCATATATGCTGTTTGATAGAGAGATTAGTAACACATAAAAGCATAGAAATCTATTCTAATAGAAATTTTCTTGAAGAAGAACCGCTATTTATTGAATGTGTAAAAAAATCATTTAGTGATGTTGAAAAATTTTATAATGTGGAAATACCAATTGAAGAAATAGGTTATATTTATGACTATGTAAAAAATAATTAGAGTGTGTCTTTATGGCACACTTTTTGCTTATATAAAAGTGATCAAACATTTAATAATAAAAAAGAAAATTAGAAGACTTGGCACGATATTTGCTTGAATAAAAGTGAAAGGAGTTGACAAATTTGATTAAGTTAATATTAGCTTCACATGGTGAATTATCAAAAGGAATGGTTAATTCAGTAAAAATGATTGTAGGAAGTTTAGCCGATGATGTTGAATCATTTAGTCTTTACCCTGGGGAAAATCCTAACGATTATGCTGAAGAATTAAATCAAAGAATTATAAAAGATCAGGAACATCATTATATCATAGCTTGTGATATTAAAGGTGGGAGTGTTTACAATGCTATAGTACAGACGTGTATCTATGACAATGTAGATGTATTATCAGGTATGAATATGAATATGGTTCTTGAACTTGTATTAGCTATTAGCTCCCAAAATGTTGATATAAAACAAATTATTAACAATGCTAAAGAAGGAATTGTATTACAGAACAAATCATTATTAACGAAGAATATTGAGGATGAAGACTTTTAGGAGGAATTTTATGATTAAATGTTTGAGAGTAGATCATCGATTATTGCATGGTCAAGTGGCTTTTTCATGGACAAGCGCACTTGCAGCAGATTGTATTTTAATTGCTAATGATGGTATTATGCAAGATGATTTAAAGAAGATGGCTATTAAAATGGCAAAACCACAAGGAGTTAAATTAGTTATTAAAGATATTAATGATTCTATAAAAGCTCTTAATAGTGGTGCAACTGATAAATATAAATTGTTTATCATTGTGGAAAATGTTGCTGATGCTTATCGTTTGATGACAGAGACAAATATGATTAATAGTGTTGTCTTGGGAGGAACAAAAGCAACTAATGAGACTAAGAATATTTCTAAAGCTGTTAATTTAACAGATCAAGAAATAAACTTAGTAAAAGATTTGATTAATAAAGATTTTGAAGTTGAAATCAGAATGGTTCCAACAGAAAAGAAAATTTTAGCAAAAGATGTTATTTAGAGAGAGGAGTATTATTTTATGTTACAAGCATTTTTGTTAGGTTGTGTAGCTTTTATTGGTAAATGTGATTTAGCTACAGGAACAAATATGATACAAAGACCTATCGTTTTAGGACCATTGGTTGGTTTGATTTTGGGTGATTTGCAAACTGGTATTGTTGTAGGCGCTACATTAGAGTTAGCCTTTTTAGGACAAGTATCAGTTGGAGCTTATATACCTCCAAATGTTATTGTAGGAGGCGTTTTAGGAACTGCATTTGCTATTACAACAGGTAAAGGGACTGAAATTGCTTTTACAATGGCATTCCCTATCGCATTATTAGCGCAGGCTATTGACAATTTTATTTTCTCAATTGTTAGACCATTTATGGGAAGGCTTGCAGATAAATATGCTGCAAAAGGAAACGCAAGAGCTATTTCGATAATTCATATGGGAACAGGATTCATTACTTGCACTGTTTTATTCTTAATTACTTTCTTTGGATTTGCGTTAGGAAGTAGTCAGATGGAAGCAATTGTTAATGCTATTCCAACAGTAATAACTAATGGTTTATCTATAGCTTGTGGATTATTGCCAGGTATTGGATTTGCTATGTTAGCAAGAATGATTATGAATAAAGAAGTTGTACCATTCTTCTTTTTAGGATTTGTATTATCAGCATACTTTGGAGTACCTGTTGTTGGTATTGCAATCATGGGATTAATTGCAGTGTTCTTACGTGTTGATTTTCGAAATAATAATGATCAATTAGCTGTTGAAGGAGGATATAATGATGACGAAGACTTCTAATAATGAAAATACTGTTATTACAAAAAAAGATTTAAGAAAAATGTTTTGGAGATCATTACCTATGGAATTTTCATGGCATTATGAACGTCAAATGCATATGGGATTCTGTACAATGATTAGTGATGGATTAAGAAAAATCTATAAAAATAATCCTGAGGGATTAAAAAAAGCATTACAAAGACATTTAGAATTCTTTAATATTACACCTCATGTTTCTACTTTCGTAGGTAGTATTACACTTGCTATGGAAGAAATGAATGCAAATCAAGATGATTTTGATGAATCTTCAATTAATGCAGTTAAAGCAGCATTAATGGGACCTTTAAGTGGTATTGGTGATTCTTTATTGTTAGGAACATTAAGGGTTTTAGCTGTAGGAATAGGAACATCTTTAGCATTACAAGGGAATATTCTAGGACCAATTCTATTCTTATTAATTTTCAATGTTCCAGCGTTTATTTTAAGATATGTATGTGCCATGAAAGGTTATGAATTAGGAGCTACTTATTTAGAAAAAATTCAAAAATCTGGATTAATGCAAAAATTTATGTTAGCGGCTGCTATTTTAGGAGTTATGGTTATTGGTGGTATGACAAATGAATTGGTTTCTGTAACGACACCTTTAGCAATTGGTAGTGGAGATACAGCAACACAAATTCAAAGTATTTTAGATGGAATTATGCCTGGAATGTTAGGATTAGCAGTTACTGGTATCTATTATAAATTGCTTGGAAAAAATGTGAATGTTATGTGGATTATTATTGGAACAGCAATATTAGGTATTGTTTGTGCACAATTTGGTATTTTAGGATAAAGGAGAGACAAAAATGTTAAATTTCGATGAAAATAGAGTAAGAACAGAACATCAAAATGGAGTTAATTTAATTCCAGAAGTAGAAAAAATTGTAGATAAGATCTGTGAAGATGGTTATTCTAATA
>NZ_NFLY01000042.1:0-23102 GCF_002161155.1 Massilimicrobiota sp. An105 | reverse complement strand
ACAAAGCGATATCAGTGCACGATGTCAAGGAAATCAAAAGACTAAGAAAAGAACTGAAGTCAACATCATCTGTTGATAACTTTGATTCTTCATTTCGTAGGGTACATTACGTACGCTATGCCGATGATTTCTTGATAGGAACCATTTCTTCAAGAGCGTATGCTCAACAGCTCAAACAGGAAATTAAACAATTCCTTGAAGATGAACTTCATCTCAGGCTCAGCGAAGAAAAGACCCTTATCACACATGCAAAAAATGAAAAGGCACACTTTCTTGGATATCTCATCAGCAGGAGATTTCCCTAACATTGACATCTTCATTGACAAACAAAAACTCATACGCAAACTGCATGACAACGGAATGTGTGATGCATCTGGAAATCCTGCTTCCATAAAACGATTATTATGCAAACCCATAGAAGACATCATTACCTATGGTAATCAGGTTCTCAGGGGTCTGGTCAACAATAATCAGGGCTGCAGGAACTACTATGACATGCATAGAATCCAGTACATCATTCAATATTCCATTGCCTATACGATTGCACGTAAATGTGATATTTCAATAAAGAAAGTCTTTAAGAAACATCATACACAACTGATTTATTCGTATATGAATGACAAGGGAGAAGCTAAAACAATCAGATTAGCTTTATATCCTTCATTCAAACGTGATAAAACATTCTTCCCACAGTGGCTTCGTAGAATCAAGCAGGACGTGGAATACAGATATAGAGATACGAATCCTCTCAAAAGAAACTGTTACATATGTGGCAATCCACAACATCATGTCATGTTTCATAGAAAAAGGATAAGTTCACTGCATATGCCTTATTCTCATATCATCAAAGAAATGATAAGAATAAACCGTAGGCAGATATGCTTATGCAGAGAATGTTTTATAAAGGTTAGTCAAAACCTTTTAGAATACAATCAAATGACAAAACGAAAACTCATTTAGAAATGGAGAGCCGTATGCATTGAAAGGTGCCCGTACGGTTCGGGAAGGGGCGAGGTCTTCTAGACTTCGCCTATTTCATCCTATAATAAAAAAACTCGTTCTCACCATGAAAAACATCATAGTTGAGGACGAGAGTTCATGACTTCGTGGTTCCACCTCATATTCATTATTGCCTCACGACAATAACCTTATCAAGTACGCTTATTCATATAAGTTCATACTCTAGCGTGATAACGGTCGCATTCCGTAGCAGCTTACTTTATTTTTCAGTGCTCCACTCAAGGACGAGTTCAATAACACTTTCACAGTTCTTTCCACCAGCCAGAACTTCTCTATGCATCATTTGTTATTTACTATTTCCTATCACTGTATTTATTATAGAGTTGTTGGATATATCATATACCTTTTTATAAATATAGTCAACCATATTTTATATTTTTAAGCATTTCTTTTTTTGGTTTTATGAAATATTATATTCTATTTTTCGCCTTTTTCAAAAAATAAAACACAACAAAAAAATATCTTTTACCCCATCATAAGCAATCAATTCCTATATAAAAGATAAAAAACTATATATCAAAATAGATATATAGCTTTATTTGAAGCCTTATCATGGCACCCAATTTTATCATTTTTCATAATTCTAGTCATCAAATATATCTGTGCCACAGTGTGAACACTTCTTACCAGAAAATATGCTACTCATATCCAGTAAACTACCACAAAAATGACATCTCCATATAAAAGGATATAAGACATAAATAGCTACCGTTCCAATAAAACCAATGAAACATAATACATAATAGAATATATCCAGATTAATATTAACGGGAACAACTGTGGTAGCTGATACCACAAGAATCGCCAAAAAGTCATATACTAGCATATAAATGACAAATTTTCTATATCTTCGTTTCATTAACTCAATTTACCATAGTCGTATTATATGGACATGTCAAGGCAACATTTTTTACTGTTTTTCCTGATACTCCAGTAATATTTACTGATTTAATTCTCTGTGATATATATGTTGAACCTTTATATCCTGCATAAGCCTTAGATGTACTGTCATAATATGCTGGAGTAAACGTGCTAGTATAAGTAGCAGTTCTATGAGCTGTTTTTGCACCATTAGCTCCATATTTAAGTGTAGGAACAACAACTGTCACCGTGCATGATGCTTTTGTATAAGAAGCCGAATGAACCCATAATCCACTTGGTGATTTAAAATAGACAAAAGAGCATGTTTCAGCAGTATTCCAAGTATATGAACTACTTATACTTGTAACAGTTGTTGTACTTGATATATCAGATGCAACTGATTTAATAAAATCATATGCTGAAATAGCTTTTCCAGCTTTACTTTCACCAGCTACTGTTTTTCCAATTGTTTTTAAAACACTAAACGTTTTTGCTTGAGCTGAGGTATTAGATTTCAAAGCAGTAACACCAGTTTTGTATAAATTACTACTTGTCGTGGGAGTTGCAAGCACTCTCATTACATCATATGTTTTTCCTCCAGTAGTATATTTACTATATACTGTTTTCATTGTTGCACCTTTAACTTTAGCAATACCTCCAACTTGATCTTCACCAATGATTTTTGCCAATTCAGATCCCGTAACAGTTTGGACACCTAAACTATTCAATTGATTTTCATATTCTTTTACAGAACTGAAATTTTCCTCAACAAATGCTTCATTTTGCAAATCAATAATTGCATTGATTTCATCAATTGTTGTGTTTGTTTCATCTCCATTACTATCTAATACAATTTCTTTTTCATCATTAGAAAAAGCTGAAACATTCTGCATTTCTATCACCGAGAATAGAAAAGCAGACGCTAATAATGATACTGATATTTTTTTCAAGTTTATATTCATTTTTCTATCATATTGAAGATTTTTAATCTACAATTTTCCCTTCTTATTCAAATATTTATATATAATGCACTACAACATTATTTAATCATAAATCAAGAAAAACATAAATACCATTCATTTAAACTTAATATTCACTTAAATAAACTTTAACAATCTTTTATAGAAAATATATGTTGAAAATGAAAAATCAGTTATTTAACAATTCATCTATCTTTTCACAAATATAAACAAATTGAATTTATATTTTTACTTTTAATAAATACCTATCAACTCATCTCGTGTTTTTTATGAGAACAAGCCTGTTTCTAGAACAAAAGCTGAATCTCCTTCATTTTATGCGACCTATCCTAGCATCTTGCATTATTTCTTGTTGAATGGATCATTTCATTAATTGTTCTGCCTCTTCATCTTCTTTCAATGAATTTTTGAAATATTCTTGTATGCTTTTCTTATCCTTTTACTGTACAACAATCATCAATACCACTTTTATATTATTTTATACACTTTTTGATTATCTTACTTTTTAGCTTTAGGAATCACATCTCATTTTTAAATCTCGTTACTACGCGATAGTTTGTGGATTTTAATTGAATACAAAAAAGAATAACCCCAAAGGTTATTCTATCGATCAAAAGCTAAATCAATAAGACGATCAATTAAATCACTATAAGTGATGCCTAAATCAGCTATTAACTGAGGATACATCGAAATCTTTGTAAATCCAGGCATCGTATTAATTTCATTAAGATAAATCTGATTTGTTTTCTTATCCAAGAAGAAATCCACACGAGAAAGTCCATGTCCATCAACAGCTTTGAAAACTTTTAATGCATATTCTCGAATTTTTTCTTGAATGTTAGCATCAACTAATGCAGGAATACATGTTTTGCTTTCTTCATCTTCATACTTTGATTCAAAAGTATAAAACTCTCCATGAGGCATAATTTGACCAACACGAGAAACAATAGGATCATCATTACCTAATACTGCTGTTTCCAATTCAATACAATCAATGCATTCTTCTATCACAATATGACTATCATATTGTCCAGCCTGATGTAATATTTCTAGCAAGTCCTCTTCATGATCTACACGATAACAACCTACACTTGATCCAGAACGACTTGCCTTCACAAAACAAGGAAACCCTAACTGATTTTTCACTGCTGTTAATATATCATCAGTTTCATCAAATTGATGATTCACAACAACATATTGACCATCATATCTTTTTTTCACATATAAAGATTTCACTTGTGGAATTCCTACTGTTTCTAAAATCTTTTTGGTATAAATTTTATCCATGGCCACACTTGAAGCTAATGTTCTACATCCTACATATGGAACGCCAGCCAATTCAAATAACCCCTGAATCGTTCCATCTTCACCATATTGTCCATGAAGAACAGGGAAAATAACATCTTGTTGTTTCAACAAATGATAAATATCTTCAATATGTGTTGAGTGATCTAACCATGAATCTAAAGTTAAATCTTCCTGACTGGCATCTAAAAGATACCATTCTCCAGACTGATCAATACCAACCAAAGTCAACTCATAACGATCTCTATGAAGATTTTTTAAAACAGATGTACAAGACATTCTTGAAATGGTATGTTCAGTAGATTGTCCTCCACATATAATCATTAATTTTCTCATTTTTTATATTTCTCCTTTAAATAGTCTACAACTTCATCAAGATGCATGCCATGTGATCCTTTTAATAAAATCACATCATCATCCTGTATACATCCCTCTAAAGCTTGAATTAAATCTTGATTACTTTCAAAATGATAAGCTTCTATACCATTTTCCTGCGCTTTTAAAACAATATTCTGGCTTGCAGGTCCTACACACATTAATTGATCTATATGCTTTTTAGCAACATATTGCCCAACTTCCTGATGAAATGCCTGTTCATACGCTCCAAGCTCTAACATATCTGCCAAGATGGCTATTTTTCTATTAGGATATTTTGATAAAACATCAAGACTTGATTTCATTGAATCTAAGTTGGCATTATATGTGCCATCAATCAATCTGATTCCATGACTCAGTTCAATCATATCCATACGATTTTTTGTCAGTTCAAATTGATCAATACCTTTAATACACTTTTCAATATCAATATCTAAGCTTAGCCCTACCGCAATCGCAATCAACGCATTCATCACAAAATGATAACCAGAAACTGGCACATGAACATGATAAGTTTTTCCCTGATAATCCAAATCAAAATAAGATTCTTCTAATAATAACTCAACATGATAAGCTTTTAAATAACAGTCATTATTTTCACCAACACGAATAATAGGATAATCTTGATATTGTACAGTATGCAACATATCATTATCATCATTGATAATAAGGCGTCCCTGCTGAGTTAATCCTTCAACAATTTCCATCTTCGCTTTTAGAATATTCTCTCGTGAACCTAGTTCCCCAATATGTGCTGTTCCAACGTTTGTAATAACTGCAATATCAGGTCTTGCAATCTGTGTCAGATGGCGAATTTCACCAAGATGATTCATCCCCATTTCTAATACCATGACTTCTTCATCCTGATGTCTTAAAACTGTTAAAGGTAAACCGATATGATTGTTGTAGTTACCTAAAGTTTTCAGAGTTTTATATTGCATTGATACCACAGCATAAATCATATCCTTGGTACTTGTTTTTCCAACACTCCCTGTAATTCCCACAACTTTAACAGCACGATGTTTTCTTAAATAAGCTGCCATATCTGTTAATGCCTGTAAAGTATCCTTCACTAAAATCACGTTTTTATCAGGATAATCTATGGGCTGAGATGTTATAACAGAACTTGCGCCAGCTTCAAAAGCCTGTTTTATAAACTGATGTCCATCATTTTTTTCTCCAACCAGCGGAATATACATATCTCCTTCATGAATCTGTCTTGTATCTTGCGTAAATCCATGAATATCATCATTGATATTTCCGCTCAACAATGTGCCACCAGTGGCTTCAATAATCTCTCTTATTAGCATAATTTTACCTCATTTTTAATATATGCACTATTATAGCACCAGTTCACTAGGAAAGCTATGAAATTTTATTGTTCTTATATAATAAAAAATAGCTGTTTAAAACAACTATTTCTTTTCATATTCTTATATATTGATATTTTATCTAGCTCAAATCAATATAGTGACAATTAAATATAATCACCCTGTCCATCAAAGAACAATCTTTGTTGCTGGGCACCATCAAAGTCCATAATGACATAATAGCTTTCTTGTTGATAAGCTGATACATATGTTTTCACAATCAATTTATCACCAACAATATATCCTGTATCAACCAATCCATTGTAAATTGTCTTTTCTTGCTGTGTTGATAAATCATATCTAACAACACTGCCATCCATAGACTGATAAAATAAATACTGTTCATTCATATTTAAGAAATTAACAGCATTCGCTTTTAATACCTCTGTCTTTTTACTATTTATATCTAACAAACAGATACCATCTGATGATAAATAATAAAGTTTTCCATCTAAATAAATTAAATTATAAAATGATCCACTCAATAATTTTTCATCATTTTCTCCATTTCTATTCATACGATAAATACCATCATCAGATGTATAATAAATATAATCATCTACAACATTAATACAATAAGATTGTCTATCATTAAGCTTTGTCTGTTTTTGTGTATTGATATCATAAACATAGATTGATTCATTATCCTCATCTAATTGATAGTAGATGCAATCATTATCTATATATGGATAATAAATAGCTTTAGTTATGAATTGATTTTGATTTTTACCATCTAATGAAACTTCACATAAATAATTCTGTTGATTTGTATAATAAATCTTATCATTATGAATCATGATATTTTGACATTTCTCTGTAACCAATGTTTGACGGTTATTTAAGTTTTGATCCATGGATACAAGATACCCCTGATCATTACACATATAAAGCGTCTCACCATCAAAATAAACCTCACCATTTTGATTGATATTTCCAACCAAACTTGAAAAACCTGTTTTTCCTGATATTGTCATAGGTTGTTGTGGTAATGTATCTGATGATGTATCATGAAAAGACGTATAATTAAGCGTTGGTCCATGATAGACATATTCATAAGATACAACTGTTAAAACAGCCAAAACAATAACACTCACTAAAATGAGTAACTTATTTACTTTTTTATTGACTGGTATATCTTTAAAAGACGATGTCTTTGTTTCCTTTTCAACAGTTTCTTCATCAAAAAACAGTGGTTCATAATATCCATCATTTTGTTCTTGTGACTTGTATAATGGATGACCACAATATGGACAATAATTCATATCATTGCTGACTTCATTTTGACAATTTGGACAAATCATATCTCAATCCTCCTACGACTGTTGATGAGGATTTTCATGTTCATCAACAACTTTATAATCAACGTCAATAACATCACTATCCTGATTTTGGTAATCCTGATAAAGAGATTCATAATATTCCTGATCTTCTTTATCTTCATGTGACTGACGGCGTGAAAAGAAAAGCTTTCTTATTATCCAGATAACCAAAATAACCCCAATCAAAACAATAAGGATTGGTAAAAATAATCTTAAAGCTAACATAATTAATACAAGCACACATAACAAATATATAAAATTATATCCCATATCATTTCTCCTTTTGCGATATAGTCTATATGATAAATATAAACTATAAATGAACTGCGTCTTCCTCCTCATGCCATACAAACAAATAGTAAACTGGTACTTTTAAACCTGATGCAAACTTTTCAACAACCTTTAAAGACACATTTCTACGACCTCTTTCAACATCTGAAACATAGTTTTTAGATAACTGGCAGCGAAATCCAAGTTCTTCCTGAGAAACATTTTGCATCAAACGGAGTTCTTTAATTCTTCTCCCAAAACGAATATTTATATTTTCCATACTCACTCATTCTCCATCTGTCGTATTTTTTGAGCTTCTTCCTTAATCTTTTTAAAACGATGATGTAACCCTGATTTACTAATGGTTTGACCAGTCTGCTGATAATATGTATCTGCCAATTCATTTAAAGTCAACTCAGGATTTTCTAAACGTAATAAAGCCACTGTACGTGTCTTATCATCTAAAATCTCAATGCCTACTTTATCAATGATATAGGCAATATCTTCAATTTGGGCTGTAGAAGCACTCATCGCCTTCACTTCATTAGCAATATCACAATTATTCCATCTATTGACAGTATTGGCCATAGAACGGTCAATACGTGTCATTTCAAAATTCATAACTGATTGTGAAGCACCTATGGCTCTTAAAAAATCCCCAATTTTCTCTGCTGATTTTAAATACACAACATATTTATTACGTCTTTTAATCATTTTGGCATGCAAGTCATAACAATTCATCAACTCCATAATAAATGAAGCATATTCTGGTTCATTTACACTCATTTCCAGATGATAGTTAGATGTATCTGGATTATTCACACTTCCACAAGATAAAAAGACCCCAGCCAGATAAGCTCTTTTCTTGGCATCTGTTTCTAAAAAATGAATATCTGGAAAACTTTGTATACCAATGCCTTCCATAAGATGCAAGTCTTCTAAGATTTCTCTTGCCTTAGAAACCATCAATGTATAAATGTTATTTTTTTTCAATTTCATTTTTCTAGAAACACGAAATTCTATATGTGGTTGATATAAATCCTTTAAGAATTTATGCAATTTAGATGCGATTTTCGCATTTTCAGTTCTTAATGTTAGCGTTAAGCCTGACTGATTGAGTGACAATGTTCCAAGAATTTTAATCATTGCACAAAGTATTGCCTTTTCACATGGTTGATCAAAATCGTTGAATACAATTTCTTCTTTGACGACTCTTGAAAAAGAAATCATCATAAAACCTCCTTAATGATCAGCATCACGATGCCATTTATAAACTTGATAATATTTTGAATAATACTCTGCAAAATAATTGGTAAGTGTGACTGAACGATGCTGTCCCCCAGTACATCCAATTCCAATAATCATTTGCATTTTACCCTCTTCTTCATATTTCTTTAATAAATAATCATAATATTCTATTGTTCTACGAACAAATTCCTGTGTTTCACTTTGTGACATCACATAATCATAAACCTCTTTATCATTTCCAGTTAATTTTCTTAAACTTTCAATATAAAAAGGATTTGGTAAAAAACGTACATCTAATAATAAGTCTGCATCACGTGGAATTCCATGTTTATATCCAAATGAAATAAAAGAAACTCTAAATGTATCACGATTTCCTTTGTGGAAATAACTTTCTAATTTATCTTGTAATTTTGATGGCTTTAATAATGTTGTATCAATCACAATATTAGCTAAATGACTAATAGGATCTGCCATTTCACGTTCAAATTCAATAGCTTCAACCAAAGATGATGCCACATTACTAATCATGAGTGGGTGAGAGCGTCTTGTCTGTTTATAACGTGAAAGTAAAACTTTATCATCACAGTCTAAGAAAATAACTGTCAAATCTACCCAATCCATGTTTGATAAGATTCTTACAGCCAAAATCGCATCACCTAGCGATACTGCCATAGCCACTTTAGAATATTTCGTAGACGTACGCATTAAATCCCCAAATTCTTTTAATAATGGAATAGGATAATTATCTATACAGCGATACTCCATATTTTCAAAGATAGCCATTGCCTGAGTTTTACCAGCCCCAGACATCCCCGTTACAACAATAACTTCAATTTTATTCATATAACTCACCTTCTCTTTTATAATATATCAAAAATCACATTATAAGTGTACTCTTTTTTTATACAAAAAGAGAAAAGAATCTATTTCCCTTCTCTCTATTTGAATAATGAAGCAATATATTGTCCTGCAATAGCACCATCATTAGCAGCAGTCACAACTTGTCGCAGTTGTTTATCAGTCACATCCCCACCAGCAAAAATACCAGCAACTTTTGTTTCCTGATTCATATCAACTTCAATATACCCTTTTTCATTCACTATTCCCAAATCTTTTACAAATTCTGTAATAGGATCTAATCCTATAAATGGAAAAATTCCTTGTGCTTCAATTGTAGAAAGTTCTCCTGTTTGAGAATCTTCTACAATCAGCCCCACAACTTTTTGATCTTCAACTTTCACTTCATGAGGTTTCTTTAAATAATGGATTTCAATGTTGTCTTTTTCTTGTAATTTATTAACTAAATATTGATCAGCACGCAACACATCACGACGCACAATAATATGCACATGATTGACAATATCACTTAAATAAATAGCTTCTTCAATAGCACTGTTTCCGCCACCTACAACACAGACATCTTTATTTTTAAAGAAAGGTCCATCACAGACAGCACAATAAGACACACCTCTTCCACTCATTTCTTCTTCATGAGGGATTCCCATATGACGTTCTTTTGTACCTGTCGCAATAAAGACATAACGTGCTTCGTATGTTTTATCGCCTACATAAACAACTTGATGATCTTCATGATGTTCAATACGTGTCACTTCACCATATTCATATTGAGCACCAAAAGATAAACATTGTTCATACATGGCATAAGCCAGTTCTGGTCCTTTTGTTATTAATCCAGGATAATTTTCTATTTCTGCTGTTAAATTCATCTTTCCACCAGGTGCTCCACCATCCAAAACCAAAACACTGGCTCCTGCACGCGAAGCATATAAGGCAGCTGTTAAACCAGCTGGACCAGCACCCACAACAATTAAATCAGTCATCCATTCATCTTCCTTTCTACAAATGTTATAATTTCTGACATATCATCTATCAGTAAATCAGGAGCTAAAGCTTGCATATCCTGATAACCTTTAGGTGTCCATTTGACACCAGCTGTATAAATACCCGCATTTTTTCCAGCTTGTATATCAGTCACATTATCTCCAATATATAAACCGTTTAAACAATGAAATGTATTCATTACTTTTAAAATACCTTCAGGATTTGGCTTGACATGTTCAACATCATCCATTCCTAAAATCATATCAAAATAAGGAGTAATTTCAAATAAATCCAGCCCAATCAAAGCAGCCTGACGATATTTAGTTGTGACAACCGCTAATGGATAACCTTGTTTTGATAATGTTTTTAAGGTTTCTTCAACATGAGGGTAAATGGTCACATAGTCCTGATGATGAGCATGATTATATGCACGATAATAATCAATCAGTTCCTCAATCATCTCATCAGGAAAATATCTAGAAAATGTATCTTTTAAGGCTGGGCCTAAAAATGATAAATGTTCCTGATCACTCATTTGATAGTCTGGCTTATAATGATGAAAGACATGTTCAAAAGATTTTCTAATTAACAAATCTGTATTTAATAATGTCCCATCTAAATCAAAAATAACTGCAAAATCTTTTTTCATAGTAACTCCTTTATATGTATTATATCATGAATATCACAAAGCTTATATGATTATGCTTTTAAAATATTTTCGATTTCATGAACCAATATTTTCATTTGTTCCATTGTGCCTATTGTTATTCTTAAATATTGCTCAATTCTTGGTTGATGAAAATAACGTACCAATATACCTTTCTCTCTTAATTGCAAAAATAACTTCTGAGCATCATACTGAGGATGTTTCACAAAGATAAAATTGGCTTTTGAATCAGGCATTACAAAACCTAACTTTTTCAATTCAGACTTTGTATATTCTCGTGTTTCTATGATTTTTTGAGCATTTTGTTGGATATAATCACTATCTTCCATACTCGCAACACCAATAGCCTGTGCCAAACTATCAACAGGATAAGAATTAAATGAGTTTTTCACATCATATAGTTTAGCGATGACTTCCTGACTTCCTAGAGCTACCCCTAAACGAATTCCCGCTAATGAACGATATTTAGAAAATGTTTGTGTGATCAATAAATTTGGATATTTTTGAATCAATGGAACAGCACTTTGCCCTCCAAAATCAATATATGCTTCATCAATCACAACAATACTATCCTGATTTTGTTTTAAAAGATCTTCAATCATATCTAATGAAACACACAGTCCTGTTGGGGCATTAGGATTAGGGAAAATAATGCCAGAATTAGGCTGAATATAATCTGCTTTGTTGATTTCAAAATCTTGATTTAAAGGAATTTTTTTGTAAGCTATCTGATACAGCTCACAATAAACTGGATAAAAAGAATAACTGATATCAGGAAACAGCACTGGTTCTTGACCATTAAAGCATGTTAAAAAGATCAGTGCCAGCACTTCATCTGAACCATTTCCAACAAAAACCTGACGTGTATCTAAATGATGATAATCAGCTAATGCCTGTCTTAATGCATCCGCATCTGGACGTGGATATAAAGCCAATTGTGAAGAATCAAAATTCAAAATCGCCTGTTTCACTTTTTCACCTGGATCATATGGATTTTCATTCGTATTTAATTTAATTAAATTTTTAATTTGTGGTTGTTCTCCTGCTTCATAAGGTTGAACATTTCTTAACTTATCTTGCCAACTCATTATTTTTCCCTCCTAACATATCTTGAATCACTTCATGAACATAATGAACATGTCTTGGTATCATTGATTTGATATCTTCATGAGCATGTTTAAAAGTATATCCCTGTCTGATAGCTTGCAGCATAGACAAATCATTATATGAATCACCTATCGCATAAATATCCTGTTCATTGATACCTAAATGCTGACAAAGCCATGTCATACCATTGCCTTTAGAACATCCTCTTGCGACAATATCAACATAATGCAAATTATAATACACACTGAGCTTATCCCCGTAATGCTTTTGAATATATTCATAACAGGCTTTGGTGATTGTCATTTCCTGATTATCCTGATGAAAAGAAATAATATCAAAATGTGGTGCATTCTGATAAAGTTCCTGAAATGAAACATCAACTGGCTCTTCAAGATTTGTCATATGTTCTACACACTGTCCATGACTAAAACCATAACTGACTGCTCCATCACTATAAAAAGAATATAGATCATCAAACTGGGTCACATAATCCAAAATAGCTCTCCCTGTATACGCATCCAGCTTTTTTTCATATAAAACACGATGATTTCTATCTAGAATTTGAGCTCCATTATTTAATATTAAATAATCATAAGGAAATGGAATCTCATTTAAAATCCATTTCATTTCAAAAAGTTGCCGACCTGTACAGAGTGCTATTTTATGTCCTTGTCTTTGTAGTTCTTTCATCCAATCAATGTTATCTTGACTTATATTTTGATTGTCATGAACCAATGTTCCATCTACATCACTAATCAATATCTTCATTACATATCACCTATTGTTCCTATTATATCTAACCTATATCAAAAAGCAAAGTGAAATTTTGTATATTGTTATTCTTGCACATAAATAGATTTTATCATATTTTCCATATAATCCTATAATGCAAAAAGGATTGACTTCTATGCCATATAGAAACCAACCCTTCTTTTAAATTTTTAAGCAATATAATCCTGAGGTGTATGCACATAAGTCAACTTTGAATAATAAGATTGATCTCTACGATATACAACAAATGAAGATTGTCCATCATAATTTCCCATACCATAATGACCTAGTCTTTCTTTTTTCTCTTCAAATTCTTTTTGACGCTCTTTAAAATCCTGCATCAATTGTGTTGTTGTGCTTTGTTGACCAGTAAATGTTTGTACAAGTTTTTGTTGGTCTTCTGTCAAAAATAATTCATCAAAAGTTGTCGCATGATCTTTGATAAAAGTGATTTTCTCATCATTATAATTATGTGCTCTATCAAATGTACGTTGAACCTGAAGTGTGAGGTTTTCATCTATTTGAATCTGATAAGTCAAATCATAAAAAATATTGTAATTATCTGCAATTTGAATCTGATATTTTTTTGTCCATGATCCAGCTTGCTTTTGTGATAATGAAGCTTCAAATTTTTCTATATCATCAACAATACCATCAACATTTGTAAACTGATTTTGAAAATCAGCTAATGTATCATAAACAGCAATCACTCTCATCGCATCACCCTGAACTTCAGGAACTTCCACTCGCTCATTGTGTTGGATGGTTTCATCACTCACCATATTATTAAGAACGCGACTATATAATAAAGGAATAGTTATAAATGAAAAGAAAATAATGACATACAACAAATAAGTCATCGCTTTATTTTGGGGTTTTTGATAACGATAATTGTTCCTTAAATCTAATCCACAATGAGAACAAAAATTCTCATTCTCCTTTAATTCGTGTCCACATCTCGGGCATTTTTTCATATTCTATTCCTCCTCAAAATAATCATTCATAAAGACTTCAAATTCATCTAAAAACGCTTGTTTCCTTTTTAGTTGTTGTTCACGATCTTGGATATCAAAATAATCTTCATCCAAATACTGATAAGTTTCATCTATTTTCCCATTTCTAATAACCTCAATTGTAGGTGTCCAATCAAAATCTAATCTTTGATAAATGTTTTCATAAAAGTCTTTTTCTGCCTGTGTTGCATCATCATCTCGAGCACGATCACGATATTCCTTAATATTCAAATAATAAATACCTGTTCCTTCATGCTCATTGATGTACTCTTCTAATACCGGATAAAAATCCTGACAATCTCCACAGTCCGGTCTACCTATATATAATAAAAAAGTGACTTTTTGATCAAGTTTTTCTACCAATTCTTCATAAGGTATTTCTTGAATACCTTGAATAACCAATTTCTCTGTTTGTGTATGTTGACATCCTATTAATAATAGACATGTTATAAATAGGCATATCCATTTTTTCATGATTATCACCACTTTTGTTTAATATAACATAAAGACTCATCAATAATCAACTTATGTCTTTCCATTTTCAAAATCTATCATGACTTTTTAAACTCTATATTAACTTTATAAATTTATTGTACTTAAAAACGCACAAACGTGCGTTTTCTTCATCTAAACTCGTTTATATCTATGAAACTGGAATAGTGACTTCTTCTACTTTTGAATTTCCATAATCAGCAATCGACTGTTTTTGGAGTGATGTCAATACATCAGCTTCATTTTCAACATAATCAAATGAATCGTTATATAAACGTGATTCTCCCATATATTCATCATCACTATCATAACTAGAATCAAAGTTTGTGTAATAATACATATATCTTGTTTTTTCAACATCTTGATGTGTTGAATAGTCATAACCCTGATAAGTTTCTTTAAAGACAAAGACTAAATAATTTCTTTGATATTCAATATTTTCTGTATTTTCTTTAATATAATAAGACTTATAGAAAGTTCTTTTTGAATCAGTATCATAATAAGATGAATTTGTTGATTCTTGTAATGCAGCATCATATGCTTTTTGATAAAGCGTTTTATCAATTTCAGAAGCACTTTGATATTTCACAATTAAACCTGAAACATCAAATTGTTTTGATTCTTCTTTTAAAACAACTTTTAATTGTTTAGCTGTTTCCTTTGAATATACAGCTGTTACTGTTACTTTATCACCATTAGAAAGTTCTCCATTATTTTCAATATTAAATGAAATATCACCAACAAACTGTGCTAACTGAGCATTAGTCATATCATAGTCAATATCTGACTCATCAATATAGGCTTCCCCAGCACCATCATATCCATCATATGATACGGTCATGTTTGCAAAAGCATCAATAACTGTTTTATTGAAGAATGTATCCCAAATCTTATATCCTACAAAAGCAAGCACAACAACAATGACAGCACCTAAAATCATTTTCCCATTTTTTGTTTTCAAAAATGCAATAGCTTTTTCTTTTGTAATGACGGGTTCTGCAGGTGTCTTCACTTCTTGTGTTAGATCTGCTGTATCTTCTGTAACTGTTTGATGGACTGGTGGTGGTGATTGAATCGTCTGTCCTTTACCTGCTGGTAAATAAGCATCTAAAACAGTCACATGAATCACTTGATCTAAACGCAACATGATAAATAAATGTAATAATGCTGAAGCAAAAACAAGAATACCCATGATAGTTGTGAAAGTTTGATTTCCACCCAAACCTTGTAATGAATCACCTAGATCTATCATCTGGAATCCAAAAAATACAGAAAAGACTGTGTGTAAAATAGCATCCCATAAAATACCCTGAACTTTTTCTGTCTTTAAATAATAAAGATATAAAAGTACAGTTACAACAATCACACCTAATACACCAACCATCAAAAAGATAGCCCAATTTATAAGACTTGATAATGAACCCATCAAACTGAATACATCTGATGCCATAGTCGCAATTCTCCATAAACTGATAGATAATATCA
The DNA here is from genome assembly GCF_002161155.1 of Massilimicrobiota sp. An105. Classification (NCBI taxonomy): domain Bacteria; kingdom Bacillati; phylum Bacillota; class Erysipelotrichia; order Erysipelotrichales; family Erysipelotrichaceae; genus Massiliimicrobium; species Massilimicrobiota sp. An105. Next base: position 6,977 of record NZ_NFLY01000042.1, on the reverse strand, counting down.
AGTCAAATATGAGAATCAATAAACATAGTGGTTTAAAAGAATATGTTTTTTTCATTGTGATTCCCCTCCTTCATCGGGATTTGATTCTTGAGAAGAACTCTCCTGATTAACGTTTATAGCCTCACCACAAAGTAGTGATGGTGTATATGGCTGTAAGAATGAAAGATGAATCACACGATACATCTGTAAAAGAATAATAATGTGGAAGATAGCACCAATGAATGTCACAACCAATGTCAATTGTAAACTTCCTAGAATTGATGCAACCATATGACTTTCTGATTGTGTAGACCCCCATATCAATGATCCTAATCCTCCCATGACTGTTGACATGATTGTATCAAAGAAGCGTAAGAATAAAACAAATTCAATTGCCCCTATAACACAACTGATAATGATGGCTATTTTTCTTTCTTCATAAATAAAGAATACAAGTAATAAAATGGCAATCACCGCTGTTGCGACAATGCCTAATAAAAAAATCAAAGAAGCATTTGTCAATGAATCTGTTGAAAAATTCGCCAAGCTTGCATAATCACCCGAACTTGATGCATTTGCAAGACTGTTTAACGGTGAATAAATCATATATGTTCCAATGAGTGCTATAACATTGACAATAGCCGTTGCGATAGCCAATGGAGCATATTTTAATTTTGGTTTCATAATAACCCCTCCCTTTTACTTATTATATCATATTTTGACATAGATAGACTTATTTTCATGTTGTCTACAAAAAAAAGGCCAGACGTTTTGATTCGTCTTAGCCTTCATTTCTATTATTTTAATAAGCTTTCTCCAGTCATTTCTTTAGGGATTGGTAATCCTAATAACTGTAAAATTGTTGGAGCTAAATCTCCTAGTTTTCCACCTTCTTTTAATTCTAAGTGTGTATTTGTTAGAATTAAAGGTACTGGATTTGTTGTATGAGCTGTAAATGGATTTCCTTCTTCATCCAATAGTCTTTCACTGTTACCATGGTCCGCAGTAATTAACATTGTTCCACCAAGTTCAAGAACTTTTTCATAAACTTCTCCAACACATTCATCAACGACGCTGACTGCTTTGATAGCTGCAGGAATAATTCCAGTATGTCCAACCATATCACAGTTTGCAAAGTTGACAATGACAACATCATAGATATCTTTATCTAATTCAGCAATTAATGCATCTTTAACTTCATATGCACTCATTTCTGGTTGTAAATCATAAGTGGCCACTTTTGGTGAATTAATTAAAACACGAGTTGCTCCTTCAATTTCTTTATCAACTCCACCATCCATAAAGAATGTGACATGCGCATATTTTTCAGTTTCAGCAATTCTTAATTGTTTTAATCCTTGAGCTGATAAATAATCACCTAAAGTATTTGATAAATCTAATGAATGGAATGCGATATCTCCATTAACAGTATCAGCATATCTCATCATACATACAAAGTGAATATTTTGTGGTTTATCTGCTGGTTTAAAGTTATCATAAACATCAGCAGTGAACACATTAGACATTTGAATTGCTCTATCTGGTCTGAAGTTAGCAAAGATAATAGCATCATTATCTGCAATAGCACCATTTGTATCTGGATTATATCCAGGAATCACGAATTCATCATAAACTTTTTTCGCATATGAATCTTTGACATATTGAACTGGATCACTATAAGTTTCACCAGATTTTCCAATTAATGCGTTATATGCTAATTCAATACGATCCATTCTCTTATCTCTGTCCATAGCATAATATCTACCAGAGATAGAAGCAATTTGACCAACACCAATTTCATCCATTTGATCTTGTAATTCTTTCACAAAATCAGCACCGCTATCAGGCGCTACATCTCTACCATCTAAGAATGCATGGACATAAACTTTTTCTAAACCTTGATCTTTTGCAAGTTTTAACAATGCATAAATATGTTCATTTGAAGAGTGAACACCACCATTTGATAATAATCCCCAAATATGTAACTTAGAATCATTATCTTTTGCATGTTGAATTGCTTTTAAGAAAGCTTCATTTGTAAAGAACGTTCCATCTTCTACAGCTTTATTAATGAGTGTTAATGATTGGTACACAATTCTTCCCGCACCGATATTTAAATGCCCAACTTCACTATTTCCCATTTGTCCTTCAGGTAATCCAACGGCATTTCCACAAGCTTTTAAAGTTGTTGTTGGATACATGGCCATTAAATCATCTAAATTAGGTGTATTTGCTAATTTTACCGCATTTCCATCAACACGATCAGTTAATCCATACCCATCTAAAATACATAAAACTACAGGTCTTTTTTTCATATTCTCTATACCTCCATACGCGTTCATTATACAAAATTTGACTTAAAAAATAAAGTTATATATACATTTTATTTTCTTTTTCTAGGTGTAGAAATCATATAGATACCTATAAAACTAATAACCAGAGGCCAATAAGCTTTAATACTTGTTTCCAGCTGTTGAATAAACTCATTTTGCTGTTCATGATTAATCGTTAAAATCACACCTAACATCATCATAATGATACCTATATTCTTTCTTAAATTCATTGTCATCACCAATGATATTTTAACATCCCTTATTTACGAACTTTGTCACTATCAAGCACTGAATGACAAAAGCGAAGCAACCCTCTTAAATCTACTGGTTCTCTCCCTTTTTGTGAATAAACAATAACTTCTAAACGATTGTATTCAAAACGATTAGAGTGAATAATACTATTCATATCTCTACGTAACTCTGGTGGTGTCACAATCATTAAATTTTCTGACATTTTTCTAAGTAAAATACACAGTGTTGCTAATGAAAGTTCTAAATCCAAAGTTGCTTTGGTTCTATCATGAGTCAAAATATAAGAATCAAAAACACCTTTTTTATTATCAATCTGATTAAATCTATTTAAAATCATCTCTACTCCAACCACATTATCTTCCAAAGCTTCCATATAACATAAACGCTTTAATTCTCTTTTATTTCCCATAATATATCACCTATTTTTATTATACAGAATTCATAAAAGAAAGCATAGAAAAAAGGCTATAAAAGCCTTTAATTCTCACGATATAAACGATATAAACCATGCCCATAATAAATCATCGCAATAATCATTAAAATAAGCGTTGAATAAATCAAAATTGATGAAATCATTGTTCCTGGAATATAAAAAGCAACCAGAATAATAGATACAATAAAGAATACAGCTGTTGCGATCTTACCAGGCATTTGAGCTTGAGAAAGATGTTTATCTTTTTTACGATAAATATAATATCCCACAAACAACAACATACCATCTTTCAAGACAATAATCGCAACCAACCATGCATAGGCTGGATAAGTATACATTAATGTACATGCCACTACAAACTGTGTCAATTTATCAGCCACAGGGTCAATCAGCTTACCGAGTTCTGTAATCATATGACATTTTCTGGCAATAAATCCATCAAGAAAATCACTTAAACTTGATAGTACCAAGATAATTGCCGCTACAAAACGCCCTTCATCCGACTGCAAATCAAAATATGCCCATAAAAATACGGGTACGAGTAATATACGAAAATAACATAATATATTTGGAATACTAAAAATTTCTTTCTTTGTAAACATCATATGTCCCTGCCTTTATATATTCCCTATTATAAGGAAAATAGATAATGAAGTCAAACGTATGTTATTTTTGAATATATTCGATAATATCCTGAATAATTTCATCTTGCTTCAATGAAGAAATATCTATCTGATGTGAAGATAACTTATCATAACAAGACATACGCTCTAAGCTTCTTTTGATGATGCTTTCTTCTCTTAGACCTAAGTCAATATCTTTTTGAAGATGTTGTCTTAATGTCTGTTCATCACAGACAAGGGATATTGAATAAACCTGACAGTCATCTAAACAAAGACGATCACAAATTTGGTCAATGATAGATTGTTCATGCATCACCCAACAAAAAATAATATTTTCAATCACAGAGCAGTCAATAAAAGACTGTAACTGATAGACAATATTATTGATGACCATGGCTTTGGTTTCTTCATTCACAATAAAAGGATGCATATCCCAACACCAATCACCATCTAACATAACGCTATGATTTAATTTCTTTTTTAAAAGTTGACTCGTGGTTGTTTTGCCAACTCCCATCGTTCCACCAATCATAATAAACCTTTTCATATAACCTCCAAAAAAAGCTTCGGGTCTTTTCCCAAAGCTTTTAAAATTTCAAGAATTTTCTAACTGATACAAAACTTCCAATCAAACCAACACCACATCCTAAAGCAACCATTATTCCTGAACAATGCCAAATAAATGGGAATGGTTCACGCATTGATAACATGGCTGGCAATAAATCCACAGCTCCACTGTATATCCAATTATATCCAAAATACATCACCAGAATAGGAACAATAGAACCTAATAAACCAATAAAAACACCCTCAAGCATATATGGTAAACGAATATACCAGTTGCTTGCTCCAACCATACGCATAATGCTGATTTCTGTTTGACGTGATGTAATTGTAATCTTGATTGTATTGGCAATCATAAACAATGCGATAATAGTCAGTCCTACAACGAAAATAGCACCACCATTTCTAACTGTTTCTAAACTATTCACTAAAGAATTTGTAGAGTCTCCACCAGATGTCGCTTGATTGACATGTTCTAAACCACTAATCTGATCAGCTACCGTATCTATTTCTTTGGCATCGTCCACTTCAACAACATAAGCTGCTCCTAAAGGATTGTTTTCACGATAACTTTCAAACAATTTTTTCCCATCTTCATCCTGCATTTCAATTAACTTATCTAACTCATTTTCCTTAGATGAAAAAGTTGCTTTTTTAACGCCATCAATTTTTTCAATTTCAGGCAATATCTGTTGTGCTTCTTTATCACTGATTTCTCTATCCATCTGTACATAGATTGTTAAACTATCTTCAATACTATAAGTCATATCCTGAATATTAATCGCAATAACTCCAATCACTGCAATTAATAATAAGGTTATAGTCACTGCAAAAATAGATGATACAGACATAACGCCATTACGCCAAATATTTTGAAAAGCTGTTTTACAGTGTTTAGGAAAGTTTCTTATACAACTAATGAATTCCATCAACATAACCTCCTACACTTGTATCCGTTTTAATACAACCATCTTCAATTAAGATTGTTCTTTTTTTATGTTTTTGAACAATTTCTTTATCATGTGTGACAACTAATATTGTTGTATGATTAATTTCATTAATTCGCTCTAATAATTCTATAATTTCATGAGAAGTATCAGGATCCAAGTTTCCTGTTGGTTCATCAGCAATCAAAACTTTAGGATTATTCACAATCGCTCTGGCAATCGCTACACGTTGTTGTTGACCACCAGATAATTCATGAGGAAAAGCATTGGCTTTATCTTCTAATCCAACAAGTTCTAATGTTCTTCTCACTTTTTTTCTGATTTGAACTTTAGGTGTATCCGTCACTTCTAATGTAAAAGCTACATTTTCAAAGACTGTTTTTTTAGGTAATAATCTAAAGTTTTGAAAAACAACACCAATATTTCTTCTAAAATAAGGAACCTTTCGATCTTTAATTTTAGAGACATCCTGTCCTGCTACTATAACTTTACCAGAACTGGCTTTTTCTTCACGATACAATAATTTGATGAAAGTTGATTTACCTGCACCAGTTGGACCAATGACATAAACAAACTCACCATCACCAATATCAACATTCATATTATTAACGGCTCTTACACCGGTTTTATATACTTTTGTTACATTTTCAAGTTTTATCATCCAATCACCTCTCGACATATTATAACATATATTTCAACGAATAAAATGGGAAATAATGGATTTCTTGTAAAATCATAATGAACACATTTTTCTGTTTTTCTTTGTTTTCTTTTTAAAATTTTGTATAATAATATTAAAGACAAACTATTAAATGTCAATAATTAATTTAAAAAATTATTTTTAATAGTGTTTGTCCTGATTGAGAGGAGCAATCCGATGTTGTTTGATGTATTTAGTGGATTTTTGGGTGCACTAAAAACAACTTTTCAAAATATATATTTTGAAAGCTCTTACATTTTAGATTTTCTTTGTTTTTAAGCTATTGATTCGGTCGTTTCGTTTTTATAAACAAAACGATGAATTTCACCATTGATATCAGAATACTGATAAATCTGTTTTCTGGTATTCTTTGGAAAATCTAAAGATATTGAATTGAAGAACGTATTTCGGGTTTCTTCTGGTAATCGCATGATATTTTCATGCATGATTACAAAACTGCTTTTGTTTTTCATGATTGAATAGATATATCTGGCAATACGATTAGCAACTGCAATAACTGCCAGTTTATGACGCTTTTTATTTCCGTTCTTCACTCTTTCAAATAAGTGCTTAAGAACAGGATTGTGTCGTCTGGCAAATTCAGCAATCATGTAAAGAGCGTGTCTCAGATATCTTGATCCTTTCTTGGAAATCTTGCCCATGATCTCCACGGACTTGCCAGAACGCTTGTTTCGTGGCGATGAACCGCTATAAGAGACATAATGGTCAGCATTCTTGAATCTGAAGATGTCTCCGGTTTCAGCGATGATAACTGCAGCGGTCAAAGGACCACAGCCAGTGATGGTCATCAATGGACTGTAGACATTAAAAGTGGAAGCAAGCTTTCTGATATCTTTTTCAATCAGTTTCAATTGTGCACGAATATTGACGATGCTTTCAACAGTGTTGAAAATAACACATCTTATATGATCGGATACATGTGGAACCAGTGTATCCTGAGCATAATTGAATAGCTTATCTATCTTATCCAAACTGCAGCGATGCTTGGTTGCTTCGTAAACGAGATAAAACACTTCATTTTTGGAAGCATTTATGATATCATGCGAAGTAGGATATTGAGATAAGACAGCTAGAAAAGCAGCTGATTTAGGTTCAAAAACATACTGAAGTTCAGGGAAATAACAA